>CAKUBN010000003.1 GCA_934643185.1 uncultured Eubacteriales bacterium | reverse complement strand
AGAAAAGTCCTATGCGTGGACACTGGCACAGGTAAAGAGCATCCTAAAAGACGAAACCTATATCGGCAACAGCGTACACAACAAGCAGACCAATATCTCTTACAAGAACAAGAAAAAGGTACGCAAGCCGCAGGAGGAATGGTTCAGAGTGGAGAATACCCACGAAGCCATTGTTTCCAAGGAAGTCTTTGAACAGGTGCAGGAGCAGATCGCCAGCCGCCGCAGACAGCAGAAAGACGCTACCACGCAGATCTTCTCCGGTCTGGTGAAGTGTGCGGACTGCGGATGGTCGATGCGTTTCGGTACGAACAGCCAGAACAAGACACCGTACAGCCATTACACTTGCAGCCAATACGGACAGGGGTTAAGACAATGTTCTGCCCACTATATCCGCTATGACTACCTCTACCACTACGTTCTGACAAGAATACAGGATTTGTCGAGACAGGCACAGGTGGATGAACAGGCACTTCTGCATCGACTGCTGAAAGCGAGTGACCAGGAGCTTGCCGCCAATGCCAAAAGGCAGAGCGCAGAGCTTACAAGAGCCGAGAAACGCAGAGCAGAGGTTGACCGCAAGTTTGCGAAGCTGTACGAGGACTGGTCGGACGGACGCATCACGGAATACAACTTCAACATGATGTCTCAGAAATATCAGACCGAGCAGCAGGAGCTTGTCGAGAAGATCAAAAGGCTGACTGCCGAGCTTGAATCTGAAAAGCAAACAACTGTCGATGCGGAGACCTGGATTTCTCTTATCAAGCAGTATGCCAATCCTACCGAACTGACAGCGGAGCTTCTGAATACGCTGATTGAAAAGATCGTCATTCACGAAGCTACCACCGTGGACGGTATGCGTGAGCAGGATATTGACATCTACTACCGCTTTATCGGCAAAATTGAGTAAAAACAAAGATATGAGTGCCTATGCAAGTAGGCGTAGGCACTCGTACATAACCAATATCTTTAAGTGCGGGAAACGGGCGAGACGATCCCGAACACAGAGACGTTAAAGCTGCTCTCAAAGCTGTTCGACGTCTCCATCAACACGCTGCTCGGCTCGCCGCGGACGCTCATCTGCCAGTGCTGCGGCATGCCGCTGGAGGATGGAACGACGAGCAAGGAAATTAGCGGCGCGTTCAACGAGGACTACTGCAAATATTGCTATGCGGACGGCGAATACAAGTACCACAATATGGACGACCTGATTGAAGTGTGCGTGCAGCACATGAGCAGCGAAGCGTTCCCGCCGGAGCAGGTGCGGGCGTACCTAAAGGAGATGCTGCCAAAGCTCGAGTATTGGAAGCGGTATGAGGAGATCGGCGGCAAAAAGCAGCTTGAAGCGTTCAAAGCGGGGCTGCTCAGGGAGATCAACGCGCTGCAAATAGACGGCATGCCAAGGGCCGAAGCGCTGCACACGCGCGCCGGCAGTATGGTGAATTTTGAGCACCGCCTGCCAAGCGGCGAAACGGTGCAGTTCCTCGACGACGATGCGGCGTATCTGTGCGCAGAGCTGCCGTGCGTGTTCGACGAAAGCGCGTATTTTACCGTCGTTGCGGGCATGGATTTTATCCTGATCTACACCCACGGCGAGGACGGCGCTGCCCCCGAGCTTTTGCTTTATAAGAAACGGTAAAGCCATCTTGACACCCCGTTTCGCGCCATGCTATACTGAGGGCGAAAAGGGGGAATACTATGCGTGAGCTTTGGAAAAACCACCGAAAAATCTGCGTGGCCGCATGTGTGGCCATGGCGCTGATCGTGCTTTGTACGTATCTTTTCGCAGCGTTCCGCGCGGGCATGTGGTATGAGGACGTGTTCTTGTACCGGCAGCCGGACGGCACATTCAGCGGCGAAAAAGACGGTGTTTCGTATGATTTGAGCGTCAATTCGGGCGAGGCGGAGAAGACGGTCGCGTTTTCCGTAAATGACGAAACGCGCACGTACCGCGTGGTGGAAAACGATCCGGACACCGGCGAAAGCTGTGTTTATGAGGGCGAAGAATTGCTGTTTCGCGGCATGGCTGTGCCGATGGACGGCTACTATCTGCTGACCGAAAAAACGGACGAAACCGGCGATTATACGGCGGTGCACAACACCGTGCGGGTCGACAACGGCGAGCCGCTCGGCTTCCCGGACGTGAGCTTTATCTACGGCGCCGCGCAGCTGAGTACAAGCTTTCGCGGCAACATGGCGTTTCTCGCGTTGGTGTTCGTGTTCGCGGTGGTGCTTATAATAGACTGCGCGTTTCCGCAGCTCGAATATAAGCTGCGCTATGCGCGTTTTTCGGACGGCGGGCCGAGCGACTGGTATTTCCTCTCGCAGAAGATCGCCCGCGTGTGCCTCGGCGCGGCGGTTCTCGTCTGCGCGGTGCTGACGTTTACGACGCATTGAGATAAGAAAAAACGGGGCTTTTGGGGCTTCGCTTTTGGCTTTATAAAATTGCACAAAATGCCAAAGCGCCGTGCGTTTTCTGTTCTTGACACGGCGATATTCTCCCCGCTATAATGAGAAAAAAGCGCGGCGCACACGCGGTGCGGGCGCAGGGGAGGCTATTTTATGAGCAAAAATTTACTCGGTGAGCGCGCGAAGCAGCTGTTTGGCATTGACCGCCCGTTCGCCATTACGATGTGGGATTTTTCGTGGCTCGAGCGCCGATGGCCCGGCGCGGGCTATGAGGACTGGGACCAGGCGCTCGGCGAGCTGACCGACCGCGGCTACGACGCCGTGCGCATCGATGCGTATCCGCACCTTGTCGCCGAGGACATTGAAAAAGAGTGGACACTGGAGCCGGTGTGGAACCTGCAGACGTGGGGCGCGCCCGCCGTGACGCGCGTGTGTTTGAAGGACGATTTCCGCGAGTTTCTCCGCGCGTGCCGACGCAATCACGTGCGCGTGGGGCTTTCCACGTGGTTCCGCGTGGACCCGGATAAGACGCTGATGAAGATCAAAACGCCGGAGGATCACGCGCAGGTGTGGGTGAAGACGCTCGACAAGATCTGCGAGTGGAATGAGCTTGACAACATTTTATATGTTGACCTGTGCAACGAATTCCCGCTTTCCGTGTGGGCGCCGTTTTTGCCGCACGAAACCGGGCTGCACGACGAGCTGTGCGCAAGCTGGATGAAGGCCGCCGTGGCAGAATTTAAGAAATATTACCCGGATATTCCGGTCACGTTCTCGTTCAGCAGCGCGTATGACGAGCACATGGACGTAGACTACCTCGACTTTTTGGAGCCGCATTTGTGGATGCCGAGCGTCACCGATTTTTACGAGCGCATCGGCTATAATTACGAGCGCTTTGACGACATCGGCTACACGAACCTTGCGTTAAAGGGCGAAAAGGAGTACCGCGACCACAAGGAATATTACGATAACGCTTTAAAAGAGGGCATTGCGCTCCTTGCGCGCTGGGCAGAAAACAGCGGAAAACCGCTTGTCACGACGGAATGCTGGTCCATTGTCGACTATAAGGATTGGCCGCTTTTGAACTGGGGCTGGATCTTGGAGCTGAACCGCATCGGCGTGGAGACGGCGGCGAAAACCGGCTGCTGGGCGGGCATTGCGACGAGCAACTTCTGCGGCCCGCAGTTTGTGGGCATGTGGCGCGAAAAGCTGTGGCACAAGGAAATGACCGCGACGATCCACAACGCCAAATTGGGCGAATAACAGCAAAATAGAGCATAAAAGCACGCTTTATCTGCAAGAAACCGCAGGTATAAGCGTGTTTTTGCGTTCAAATCCCCTTGACAAATTCCGAGTAACATAATAGACTTAAAATGTCTAATTGGGATGAAAAGGGGGCATGAGCATGACACTGAAGGACCTGCCGATCGGCAAAACGGCGACGGTGACGACCGTTGGCGGCGAGGGCGCGCTGCGCCAGCATTTTCTGGATATGGGCCTGATCCCGAAAGCGGACGTCACGATGGTGAAGTTTGCACCGATGGGCGACCCGCTTGAGGTGCGCATACACGGTTATGAGCTGACGCTGCGCCTTGCCGATGCGGAGAAAATAGAGATCGACAAAATACGCGACACGGTGACGGAGCCGACACCGGTGCACGGGCAGCGGCCCATTTCGCACCCGGGCCTCGGTGAAGGCGGCAAGTACCACGTGCAGACCGGCGAGCCGCTGCCGCCGAGCGAAACGCTGACCTTTGCGCTTGCCGGCAACCAGAACTGCGGCAAAACGACGCTGTTTAATCAGCTGACGGGCTCTAACCAGCACGTGGGCAACTTTCCGGGCGTGACGGTAGACCGCAAGGACGGCGCGATACGCGGCACGGAAAACACGCTCGTCACCGACCTGCCGGGCATTTACTCCATGTCGCCGTACTCGAGCGAGGAGCTTGTTACGCGGCGCTTTGTGTTGGATGAGCACCCGCGCGGCATCATCAACATTGTGGACGCGACGAACATAGAGCGCAATTTGTACCTGACGATGCAGCTGATGGAGCTGAATGTGCCGATGGTGCTGGCGCTCAACATGATGGACGAGGTGCGGCAAAACGGTGGCTCTGTGCGCGTGAACGAGATGGAGGAGATGCTCGGCATCCCGGTGGTGCCGATCTCCGCCGCGAAAAACGAGGGCATCAGCGAGCTGATCGACCACGCCATGCACGTGGCAAAGTACCAGGAAGCGCCCGGGCGGCAGGATTTCTGCGATGTGAACGACCACAACGGCGCGGTGCACCGCTGCCTGCACGGCATTATGAGCCTCATTGAAGACCATGCGCACGATGCGGGCATACCGGTGCGCTTTGCGGCGAGCAAGCTTGCCGAGGGCGACGCGCGCGTGCTGGAACGCTTGAACCTTGACCAGAACGAAAAGGAGATGCTGGAGCACATCATCGAGCAGATGGAAAAGGAGCGCGGGCTCGACCGCGCCGCCGCCATTGCCGACATGCGCTTTGGCTTCATTCAAAAGGTGTGCAGCGCGACGGTCGTAAAGCCGAAGGAAAGCCGCGAGCATGCAAGAAGCGTGGCGATAGACCGCATTTTGACCGGCAAATACACGGCGATACCGGCGTTTATCGGCATTATGGGGCTGGTGTTCTGGCTGACGTTCAACGTCATCGGCGCGTTTTTATCGGAGTTGCTCGACAGGGGCATCGGCGCGCTGACGGATATGGTCGACCGCGGCATGACGGCGGCGAACGTGAACCCCGTTTTGCACTCACTTGTGATCGATGGTATTTTCACCGGCGTCGGCAGTGTTTTGGGCTTTCTGCCGGTGATTGTGACGCTGTTTTTCTTCCTTTCTATGCTGGAGGACAGCGGCTACATGGCGCGCGTGGCGTTTGTGATGGATAAACTGCTGCGTAAAATCGGCCTTTCCGGCCGCAGCGTGGTGCCGATGCTCATCGGCTTTGGCTGCACCGTGCCGGGCGTGATGGCGAGCCGCACGCTGCCCTCCGAGCGCGACCGCAAAATGACGATTCTGCTCACGCCGTTTATGAGCTGCTCTGCAAAACTGCCGATCTACAGCTTTTTTGCGGCGGCGTTCTTCCCGGGCAAAGGCGCGCTTGTGATGGTCATTTTGTATTTTACCGGCATTTTGGTCGGCATTTTGATGGCGCTGCTGATGCGCGGCACCATGTTTAAGGGCGAGGCCGTGCCGTTTGTCATGGAGCTGCCGAACTACCGCATGCCGGGCGCGAAAAACGTGACGCAGCTTTTGTGGGAAAAGGCGAAGGACTTTTTGCAGCGCGCGTTCACGGTCATTTTTGTCGCGACCATCATCATCTGGTTTCTGCAGACGTTTGACCTGCGGTTTAACACGGTTTCCGATTCCAAGGACAGCATTTTGGCGGTCGTTGCCGGGTGGATCGCGCCGATTTTCGCGCCGCTCGGCTTTGGCGACTGGCGTATCTCTACGGCGCTCATCACGGGCTTTATGGCGAAGGAGAGCGTTGTCTCCACGATGACGGTGCTGTTCGGCTCCTCTGCGGCGCTTACAACGCTGCTGACGCCGCTTTCTGCGGTGAGCCTGCTCATATTCTGCCTGCTGTATACGCCGTGCGTGGCGGCCATTGCTTCCGTAAAGCGTGAGCTTGGCGGCAAGTGGGCGGCGGGCGTTGTTGTTGGCCAGGGCGTCATCGCGTGGCTGATGGCGGGGCTTGTGTACGGCATGGGGTCGCTGTTTATATGATAGAGAACCTAAACATAGGCACGGCGCTCGTGCTCCTTTTGCTCGTTCTGGCGGTGATTTTCGCCGTGCGGGCGATCAAAAACGGAAAGACCGGCGGCTGCGGCGGGGACTGCGCCCACTGCGCCGGCGGCTGTGCGAAACCGGAACAGAAAAACAAAGCATAAAAAAATCTCCTGCTTCCCGAAAGAGGCAGGAGATTTCGTTATCTTAACTTATTCGTCTTCTTCGGAGACGCCGTGCTCGTGTGCTTCGTCGGCATCCTTGATCTCGCCCACGATGGGGGTGGGGTCGATGCCGCGGCGGCGGTAGTAATCGGAAACCGCTGCCTTGATGGCCTGCTCAGCCAGAACGGAGCAGTGGACTTTGATCGCCGGGAGACCGTCGAGCGCTTCCATGACGGCCTTGTTCGTCAGCTTCAGAGCCTCCGGGATCGTCTTGCCCTTTACAAGGTCGGTCGCCATGCTGCTCGTCGCGATTGCCGCGCCGCAGCCGAAGGTCATGAACTTAACGTCTGTGATGACGTCGTTATCGACCTTGATGTACATGCGCATGATGTCGCCGCACTTCGGGTTACCAACTTCACCGACGCCGTCTGCGTCTTTGATCTCGCCAACGTTGTGCGGGTTGGAGAAGTGTTCCATTACTTTTGCACTGTATGCCATATTGTTTCATTTCCTTTCGTACATTCGTACCGAGTTATTTTAAAATTAAGAGATCGTGCGGCCGTGGATGATCGCATCCCACAGCGGACTCATGGCGCGCAGACGGTCGATGATCTTCGGGAGCACCTCGATGATGTAATCGGCGTCGCTCTCGTCGTTCACGTCGCTGAAGCTGAGACGCAGGGAACCGTGGGCAACCTCGTGCTTAAGGCCGATGGCAAGCAGCACATGGCTCGGGTCGAGAGAACCGCTGGTGCAGGCGCTGCCGGAAGAAGCGCAGACACCCTTAAGGTCGAGCATCAGCAGCATGGATTCGCCCTCAACGCCTTCGAAGGAGAAGTTCACGTTGCCCGGCAGACGGTGGTAGCGGTCGCCGTTCAAATGACTGCGGTCAATCTTTGAAAGCTCCGTGATGAGCTTATCCTGCATGCGGCGCAGCTTTGCGTTCTTTTCGTCCATCGTATTGATGGCGTTCTCGAGCGCAACGCTGAGGCCGACGATGCTTGCAACGTTTTCGGTGCCGGCGCGGCGGCCGCGCTCCTGTGCACCGCCATCGATGAGGTTCGGCAGGATGATGCCCTTCTTGATATACAGCACGCCGACGCCCTTCGGGCCGTGGAACTTGTGGCCGCTGAGGGACAGCATGTCAATGTTCTGCTCTTTTACGTTGATCGGCACATTGCCGACAGCCTGTACGGCGTCGGTATGGAACCAAACGCCATGCTTTTTGCAGATTTCGCCAATCTCCGGGATGGGCTGGATGGTGCCGATCTCGTTATTGGCATACATGATGGTGACAAGACCGGTCTTATCGGTGATGGCGGCCTCGAGCTCTTCCGGGACGACGATGCCGTTTTCATGCACGTCGAGGTACGTGACCTCAAAGCCCTCTTTTTCGAGCGCTGCGCAGGTGTGCAGCACCGCGTGGTGCTCAAACTTGCTTGTGATGATGTGGTTTTTGCCCTTTTTCAGCATCTTGTGCGCTGCGCCCTTAATGGCCCAGTTGTCACTTTCGCTGCCGCAGCTTGTGAAGTAGATCTCATTCGGCTCTGCACCGAGACATTTTGCTACTTTTGCACGTGCTTCCTCAAGCGGCTTTTTTGCAGCCGTGCCGAGCGCATACAGGCTTGACGGGTTGCCGTAGCATTCGGTGTAGTACGGCAGCATAGCCTCAAGCACCGCAGGGGAGACGGCAGTGGTAGCGGCGTTGTCCGCATAGATGATCTTCTTGCCGTTGTTTTCCATAGCTTTATCAGTACCTTTCGGATAGTGTTTTTTGTGAGGGAACAGAAAACGCATTTGGGGTCGATCGGTCGGGATACGCATATTCTTTCCTCAGCGAGATAAATATACACCAAATTGGTATACTTTTCAATAGGGAAATTCCAGAAAGTCAAAATTTTTCTGAAAAAGCAGGAAATAAAGGCCCCGAACGAGAGTTTTCCGTACAAAATGGAAGAAAACGGCGGCCGTTTTTTGAAAACCGGCGTACAGAACACAAAAAATCGGGAGAATATGGGAATAGAACCTCTGCGGTGTGCCCAAACTCCGTACAGAGCGAAACGGCACGCGGCTTGACAGCACGGGGAGAATAGCGTAAAATAGAATTATCTTTTTGTGTGCGGGTATTTTTCGCATGCGTGAACGGCTGACACTTTGCACGTAAACGGTACGTGTAACGGATAATGAAAAAAACGCTGCGGTGTTTTGATTTACATGTGTTGAACGGAAAAAACAGAAGAAAGAAAAGCAGAAGGCGGCGCGGACTTGCGTGCGTTTTATTCTGCTCATGCCGAAAGGCGGCACTGCGTAGAGCATCGGTTGGTGCTTTTGTATACCTTATTCTTGCGTGAATTGCGACAGTGCGCCTGTGTTATTTGAAAGGAAGGTCAATTTGGCAGAAAAAAGAATAAGAAAAATGACAAAATTAACGTCGCTCGGCGACGCGCCTGCAAAGCAGCAGGACCAGCCCCTCAGCGGTGCAGGGGAAAGCTTCATCGGCAAGATTTCCGGCCCCATCGAAAAGCCGGTGAGACGCCAGAAAACGCGCAGAACGGAAAACGCGCAGGTAAAAGAAGAAGCGGCACAGCAAACCGTGAGCGAAACAAAAGAGACGAAGCTGAAGCGCACGCGTACCGCGCAAAACACGGACGCACACAAAAAGACGACGAAAACGGTAAAATCGGCCCCAAACGGTGAAAAAGCACCCGCTAAGACAACAAAAAGCACGCAGACGAAAAATAACAAGGGCAGGGGCAGGCGCACAAAGCAGAAGCCCTCTGTGCGCGCGTATTTCCTCGGCGGCTTAAATGAGATCGGCAAGAACTTCACGCTGTTTGAGTGCGAAAACGACATGATTATCGTGGACTGCGGCCTTGCCTTCCCGGACGAGGAAATGCCCGGCATCGACGCGGTTATTCCGGATTTCACATTTGTTGAGAAAAACAAGGACCGCATCCGCGGTATTGTCATTACGCACGGTCATGAGGACCACATCGGTTCCCTGCCGTATTTGCTCAAAAAGATCAATGTGCCGGTGTATGGCACGGCGCTGACGGTGGCGCTGATTGCGAATAAGCTCAAAGAGCACAACCTCGGCTATGTGAAGCTGAACGTCACAACGGCGGGCTCGCACATTCAGCTCGGCTGCTTCGACGTGGAGCTTATCCACGTAAACCACTCCATTTCCGACGCTGTGGGTCTTGCGCTGCACACCCCTGCGGGCGTCATTGTCCACACGGGCGACTTTAAGATCGATTTCACCCCCACGCAGGGCGGCATGATCGACCTTGCGCGCTTTGCGCAGCTCGGTCAGGAGGGCGTTTTGCTGCTGATGGCGGACTCTACGAACGCAGAGCGCCCCGGCTACACACAGACGGAGCAGAAGGTGAACGCGACGTTTGACGCACTCTTTGCCCGCGCGGAAGCGAATAAAAAGCGACTCATCATCGCGACGTTTGCGTCGAACATCAGCCGCGTGCAGCAGATTATCAACTGCGCGGAAAAGTACGGCAGAAAAGTGGCGCTTTCCGGCAGAAGCATGGTGAACGTCATGTCCATTGCGAGCGAGCTCGGTTATCTCAAAGTGCCGGACGGTCTGCTCATCGACCTCAACATGATCTCCCGTTACACGAAGGAGCAGATTGTGCTCATCACGACGGGCAGTCAGGGAGAGCCGATGTCTGCGCTTACCCGCATGGCGTTTGCCGACCACCGTCAGGTCGCGGTCGGTGAGGACGACATGATCATCATTTCCGCGCGCCCCATTCCGGGCAACGAAAAGATGGTCGGCACCGTTGTAGACGAGCTTTTAAAGCGCGGCTGCGATGTGGTGTACGAATCCATGTACGAGGTGCACGTTTCCGGCCACGCGTGTCAGGAAGAGCTGAAGCTTATTCAGGCGCTGACGAAGCCGAAGTACTTCATCCCGGTGCACGGCGAGCAGAAGCACCTGCGCAAGCATGCGGGCGTGGCCGTCAGCATGGGCATGCCGCCGGAGAACATTTTCATCGGCGATGTCGGCAGCGTGGTGGAGATTCATGAAGACTACATGAAACAGCTGCCCGATGTACAGGCGGGCGCGGTTATGGTGGACGGCCTCGGCGTGGGCGACGTCGGCAGCATTGTGTTGCGCGACAGAAAGCACCTTGCGGAGGACGGTCTCATCATTGCGGTGTGCACGATTGAGGCAGGCTCCGGCAGAGTTGTTTCCGGTCCGGATATTGTATCCCGTGGATTTGTGTATGTGCGCGAGAGCGAGGCGCTGATGGACGAGGCGAGACGGCTTGTCAACAGCACCATTGAGCAGTGCGCGGACGAAAACGTGCGCGAGTGGAGCGCCATTAAGCTGCGCGTGCGCGACAACCTTTCCAGACTGTTATATAACCGCACAAAGCGCAGCCCGATGATCTTGCCGATCATCATGGAAGTTTAATGAGATTAGTTTCTTGAGGGTTCCCTCAGAAGGAGAGACGGGAAATGAACAAGCGGCGCATCTGGACGACCTCGCCGGTCTATTATGTTATGGCGGCGGTCATGTTCATTATGGCGTGCTTCAGCTATACGCAGAATAAGATCCTGTTTGCGGTGGAGATCACGGTCTCCGGCCTGTTTTTGGCGGCGGTCATCATGACCGACCTGCATTACCGCGTGCATGTGTACACGGCGCTTAGGGCTGCGAGAAAGGTGCTTTCTGCTGACGAACAGCGCGACCTTGGGCAGTTTGCGCTGCCCCTTGTGGTGCTGGGCTCTGCGGGAGACATTGTTTGGTCGAACGAGCGCTTCAGGGACTTATTCACCGAAAGCGGCGAGGGCTGCGGCGACAACATTGCGGCGTACATTTACCCGAAGACCCTGCGGCAGATCTTATCCGAAAGCGGCACCTCCATTTCTTACGGCGACCGCGAATTTACGGCTTACGGTCTGCGCACCGAAAGCGGCAGTGTGCTTTACTTTGTGGACGACACGTATTATAAGCAGATCCAGCGCGACTACCGCGAAAAGCGTACGGTCATTGCGGTCATCTCGTTTGATAACCGCGAGGAGCTGACGCGCGATTCTTCCGGCAGTGAGGATTCCCGCATCACGTCCGAGGTGGAGTCTGTCTTGAGAAGCTGGGCGATCGACACGATGGAGGGCTTTCTGCGCCGCATGACGAACGGGCGCTACATGCTCATCACGGACGACCAGCACATTGAAGAGGCGAAGACGAAGCGCTTTGCCGTGCTGGACAGCGTGCGCGCCGTAAAGGGCGAAAACAACATGTCCGCGACGATCTCCATCGGCATCGGCAGAGCCGGCGTGACGGCGACGGAGAGCGAGCTGCATGCCCGTCAGGCGCTGGAAATGGCGCTTGGCCGCGGCGGCGACCAGGTGGCCATCTACCAGCAGGACGGTACATACGAGTTCTTCGGCGGCCTCTCCAAGGGTGTTGAAAAGCGCGACAAGGTGCGCACGCGCGTTATTGCCGCGACGCTTTCCGACCACATTAAATCGAGCGACCATATTTTCATCATGGGGCACACGAACTCCGACCTTGACGCCGTGGGCGCGGCGGTCGGTATGTGGGCGGCTGTGACGAAGGGCCTTGACCGCCGTGCAAGCATTGTGATCGACAAGGGCCGCTCTATGGCGACGACGCTTATCAACGCGTTTGAGCACCAGCCGGAGTATGAAAACATGTTCATCACCCCGCAGGAGGCGCTCGACCGCTGCACGCAGCGCTCGCTTCTCATTGTGGTGGACACACATTCCACCTCGTTTGTGGAGAGCCAAGAAGTTTTAAAGGCCATTCCGCGCGTGGTCGTCATCGACCACCACCGCATGATGGTGACGCACATTGAAAACGCGATCATCTTTTACCATGAGCCGTATGCCAGCTCGGCTTCCGAAATGGTGGCGGAGCTCGTGCAGTATATCAACAGCTCCGCGCTCAATAAAAAAGAAGCGACGGCGCTGCTTTCCGGCATTATGCTGGACACCAAAAACTTCGTTTTGAAGACGGGCGTGCGCACATTTGAAGCTTCCGCCTACTTAAAGCGCCGCGGCGCCGACACGGTGGAAGTGAAGAAGATGTTTGCAAATTCGCTCGATACCTATAAAGAGCGCTCTCAGCTTGTGGCAGGTGCGGAGGTTTACAAGGGCTGCGCCATTGCGTGTTCCAACTGGGAATTCCCGAATGTGCGCATTGCGGCGGCGCAGGCGGCGGACGAGCTGCTGTCCATTCAGGGCGTGCGCGCATCGTTCGTCATTTTTCGCGTGGGCAATGAGATTGCCATTTCGGCACGAAGCCTCGGCGACGTGAACGTGCAGATTTTGCTGGAGGAATTCGGCGGCGGCGGTCACCTCAACATGGCGGGCGCGCAGATTAAAAACAGCACCACGAACGATGTGCGCAAGGCACTCATCCGCGTGCTGGACGAAAAACTTTCCGAAGCGACGAAAAAGAATAACTAATGCGGCAAAGCGGCGCGAAGCCGTTTGACTGCTTTAGCGATAGATTTAAACGATAGGAGATACGACCATGAAAGTTGTACTTTTAGCAGATGTAAAAGGTGTAGGCAAAAAAGGCGAGCTCATCAATGCAGCAGAAGGCTACGCACGCAATTTCCTGCTGCCGCGCAAGCTTGCAAAGGAAGCGAACGCACAGGTGATGAACGAGCTGAAAAACTTCGAGGCCTCCAAGGCATATAAAGTGAAAACCGAGACCGAAGAAGCACAGCGTATTGCGGAAGCTTTGAAGGACAAGACCGTCCGCATCACCGCAAAGGCGGGCCAGGGCGGCAGACTGTTCGGCTCCGTCACCGCAAAGGAGATTGCGCAGGAGATTAAAAAGCAGTACGGCTTCGACATCGACAAGCGCAAGATCCACCTCGACACCGACATCAAGGCGTTCGGCGGCTATCACATTGAGGTGAAGCTCTATAACGGCATCACCGCGAAGCTGGCGGTATCGGTGACCGAAGCACAGTAAAAGCATGATTTCCTTGATGCGCAGCATTAAATTTTGCAATGACTAAAAGTCGTTTACGATTAGAAAATCGTTTTCACTTTGAAGTAATTTCACTCAAAAAAGGGTGGTAAAAATGCCGGAAGATAATTTTCAACTGAATACGCCGGCACTGCCCGGAACGGTGATGCCGTTCAGCGCAGAGGCCGAGCAGGCGGTGCTGGGCGCGGTGTTGCTGGAGCCCGACTGTCTCTCGACCGTGGCGGAAATGCTGCCGCGCGCGGACTATTTTTATCAGGTCAATAACCGCACGATTTACAGCGCGATGCTCGATATGTTCACGGCAGGCCAGCCGGTGGACCTCGTCACGCTGCTGGAGCACCTGCGCGAAGAGGAAAACTTCGATGAGGGCAGTGGAAAGGTGTATCTGATGCAGCTTGCGCAGCTTGTGCCGAGCGTCTCGAATGTGGAGCGTTACTGCACCATTGTGCGTGACCGTTACGATTTGCGTATGCTCATTCAGGCGGCACGCGGCATTTTGGATGACGCCATGGAGGACACCGGCGAAACCTCGCTCCTCTTGGATTCCGCCGAGCAGCGCATTTTTGACATCCGCCAGGGCAAGGCGTTAAAGGGTCTTGAGCGCCTGAACGAAGTGCTGTTTGAGACGTTTGAACGCCTTGACCGCTTGAATTCGCCGGACAAAGACCTGTACCGCGGCATCCCTACGGGTATCCGTGAACTGGATAACACGATCACGGGCCTGAACCGCTCCGACCTTATCATCATCGGCGCACGACCCGGCATGGGCAAAACGAGCTTTGCGCTGAACATTGCGCGCCATGCTGCCATCACGGCGGGCAAGCGCGTGGCGTTTTTCTCGCTGGAAATGAGCAAGGAGCAGCTCGCTTCCCGTATTATTTCCACGGAGGCACTCGTCGGCGGCACAAAGCTGCGCACGGGCGACTTGACGGAGGGCGAATGGACGCGCCTTGTGGAGGCGGGCGATATTCTCTCTAAGGCTGATTTGTACCTCGATGATTCCCCGGGCATTACGGTGCCGGAGATGAAAGCAAAAGTGCGTCGTTTAAAAGACGTTGATCTTGTCATCATCGACTACTTACAGCTGATGAACAGTGCAAAGCGCATTGATAACCGCGTGCAGGAAATTTCCGAGATCACGCGAAGCCTCAAGATCATGGCGAAAGAGCTGAATATCCCGGTTGTGACATTGGCGCAGCTTGCCCGTGCGGGTGAAAAGCGGCAGGAGCACCGTCCTGTACTTTCTGACCTGCGAGATTCCGGCTCCATCGAGCAGGATGCCGACATCGTGCTGTTCCTGTACCGAGACGCGTACTACGCGAACGAAAAGGCTTCGCCCGAAGACGTGGACAAAAACAGCGCCGAGGTTATCGTGGCGAAAAACCGTCACGGCGATCTGCGCAGCGTGCCGCTGCACTGGCAGGGTGAGTTCATGCGCTTTACATCGCAGGAAGTTGTGCGTCATGAAAACTGAGGACATCCTCGCCCGCGTGCGTTATGATCTGCCGGAGACGGGAAAAATTGTCGTGGGGCTTTCCGGTGGGGCGGATTCCGTGCTGCTGACGTATTTGCTTGTACAGAAGTACGGCGCGGAGCGTTTGCTTGCGGTGCATGTGCACCATGGTATTCGGGGGGCGGAAGCCGACCGCGACGCGAAATTTGTGCAGGACTACTGTAAAGTGCTTAAGCTTCACTGCAAGGTGATCTATAAGGATATTCCCGCGCTTGCGGCCGTAAGCGGCGAGGGCGTGGAGGAATGCGCGCGGCGCGTGCGCTACGCGTGCTTTGCGGAGGAAGCAGGGGAAAACGGGTGCATCGCCACGGCGCACAACGCCGACGATAATGCCGAAACGCTGCTTTTGAACCTGACGCGCGGCATGGGTCCGCACGGCGCGGGGGGCATTCCGCCGCGGCGCGGCAGAATTTATCGCCCGATTTTGAACATTTCCCGCGCAGAGGTGGAATATCTCTGTAAAGTATATCAACTTGACTACGTGACGGACTCCACGAATTTGACGGTGGACTACACGCGCAATAAGCTGCGCCACAGCGTACTGCCGGTGCTGAAGGACGTAAACCCGCAGATGACGCAGGCGACGTCCCGCTTTGCGGAGAGCATGCGGTTGCAAAATGAATTTGTGTTTTCGTGCGCGAATGAATTGCTCTGTAAAGCGAAAATGCCTTACGGGTATGACTTGAAAGTTTTGCGGAGCGCACACGAGGCGGTGCTGCGCGCGGCATTGGAACTGCTGTTATCGTCTTACGGGCGGCTTTCTTATGAGCACATTTGCAGGGCGGCGGGCTGCGTTTTCATGGGCGGCAGCCTCTCTTTGCCGGGGGACATCGTGCTGGAGGCGAAGCAGGACACGCTCACGGTACGAAAAAACCGGGAGAGAAAAGACCGGAATGTGTTTTCTGTTCCGCTGAGAGCGGGCGAAAACGTGCTTCCGAACGGGAAAACGCTGTTTGTGGAGAAAAAAATTCCCGAAAAAGAAGAAATCAACCGGAAAGTTCATAATTTGTTATTCCAAAACTTTTCGGATTGTGATAGAATTACGAATGTTCCGAGAGTACGGACGCGGCGCGCGGGCGATGTTTTCAGACCCGCAGGGCGCGGCGTGACGAAATCGGTCAAAAAAATCCTGAATGAACTGCGCATTCCGGCGGCAGCGCGCGACCGTTTGCTGCTGCTTGAAAAAGACGGTGAGATCATCTGGATCGAAGCGGTCGGCGCGGCGGAGGGCTATGCGGCAAAGCCGAATTTCCCGGCACTGGAGCTTACGGTGACGGACACGGCAGGCATAACCCGCATATAAAGCGGAAAGAATTTTGAGGAAAGGGTCATCCGAATGGAAAACACAATGTTAAACGATATCAAGGAAGTTTTGTACAGCGAAGCGTACATCGACAGCATGGTCAAGCGCGTGGGCGCGGAAATTTCCCGCGATTACGCCGATAAAAACCTGCTGCTTGTCAGCGTTTTGAAGGGCTCTGTCGTCTTTATGGCAGACCTTATGCGTGCCATTACGATTCCGGCCCGCATCGATTTCATGTGCGTTTCGAGCTACGGCTCCGGCACGAAGACCTCCGGCGTTGTCAAGATCATCAAGGACCTCGACATCAACCTGAAGGGCTATGATATCGTGATTGTTGAGGATATTCTCGACAGTGGCAAGACGCTGCACTACCTTGTAAACCTTTTGAAAAGCCGCGAGCCGAACAGCATTGAGATCTGCACGCTGTTCGATAAGCCGGAGCGCCGCGAGGTGGAGGTCTACGCAAAATACAAGGGCTGCGATATTCCCGATGCGTTCATCGTGGGCTACGGTCTCGATTTTGATGAGAAGTACAGAAACCTGCCGTTTGTCGGCGTTTTGAAACCTGAAGTCTACGGTGAAGTCTAAGCTTCCGTTTTGATAAAAAAGTTTCTGTTTCTATTTAAGGGTACGCTTTGTATCCAATTTGATTTCCGGGAGGTCGGAACTTGAACAGCAACAACAAAAAAATCATTCGCAATCTTTTGATCTACCTCGGCATTCCGATTTTGCTCGTCGTGCTGCTTTTGCTTCTGTTTGACCGCGGGGCAGACCAGACGGGGCTGAAATACTCCGATGTACTGTCTTACTTTGAAGACGGCAAGGTGAGCGCATACTCGCTGAACCTGGGCACGGGCGAGATGAAGCTGACCGTGACAGAGGACAGCAGCAAAAAGGAATCCGTTGTGCGCTACACGGTGCCGAACGTGAACCTGTTCTACAACGACGTTTCGGACTACATCAAGTCGTATAACGAGGAACATCCGAATAACCGCATGACGCAGGATGTCATCCGCCCGGCGGAGACGAGCTGGCTTGTCAGCCTCATTCCGACGTTGCTGATGATCGCGCTGCTTGTGGCGTTCTGGGTATTCATGATGAAGCGCATGGGCGGCGGCGGAGCCGGAAACCAGATGAATTTCGGCAAAGCGAAAGTCAAGCAAATAAACGACGAAAAGCGCCGCACGACGTTTGCGGACGTGGCGGGCGCGGACGAAGAAAAGGAAGAGCTGCGCGAAATTGTGGAGTTCTTAAAACGTCCGAATAAGTATAACGAGCTCGGTGCGCGCATTCCGAAGGGCGTGCTGCTGGTTGGCCCTCCGGGCACCGGTAAAACGCTTCTGGCGCGCGCCGTTGCAGGCGAGGCCGGCGTGCCGTTCTTCTCCATTTCGGGTTCCGACTTCGTGGAGATGTTCGTCGGCGTCGGTGCATCGCGTGTGCGTGACCTGTTCGACAAAGCCAAGAAAAACCACCCGTGCATCATCTTCATTGATGAAATCGATGCTGTGGGCCGCCAGCGCGGTGCGGGTCTCGGCGGCGGCCACGACGAACGTGAGCAGACGCTGAACCAGCTGCTCGTTGAGATGGACGGCTTCGGCGCGAACGAGGGTGTCATCATGATCGCGGCAACGAACCGCCCGGATATTCTGGACCCGGCTTTGATGCGTCCCGGCCGTTTCGACCGCCAGGTGATGGTGGGCTACCCGGATGTGCGCGGCAGAGAGGATATTCTGCGCGTACACGCAAAGGGCAAGCCGCTTGCACCGGATGTTGACCTTTCCACCATTGCAAAATCCACCGCCGGCTTTACCGGTGCAGACCTTGAGAACCTCTTAAACGAAGCGGCGCTGCTTGCGGCCCGCAAGGACCACAAGTCCATCACGATGGAGGAAATCGAGGAAGCGACGATCAAGGTCGTTGTCGGCACCGAAAAGAAGAGCCGCGTGATGACAAACAAAGAGAAGAAGCTGACCGCGTACCACGAGGCAGGACACGCCATTGCGACGTACTTCTGCGATTCGCAGGACCCGGTGCACCAGATTTCCATCATCCCGCGCGGCATGGCAGGCGGCTACACGATGCACCTGCCGACGGAGGATAAGTCCTACCAGAGCCGCAACGAGATGCGCGAGGAACTCATCGTGCTGCTGGGCGGCCGTGTGGCGGAAGCCTTGGTGCTTGACGATATTTCCACGGGCGCATCGAACGACATTGAGCGCGCCACGAAGATCGTCCGCGCGATGGTCACAAAGTACGGCATGAGCGACCGTCTTGGTCCGATTACGTACGGTGCGGACAGCAGCAATCCGTTCCTCGGCAAGGAGATGGGTCATGTCTCGAACTATTCCGAGGAGACCGCCGCGGAGATTGACGAGGAGATCAAGTCCATCATCTGCGACGCGTATGATAAGACGAAGAAGGTGCTCTCTGACCACATTGACCTGCTGCACCGTTTGGCAGGCGTGCTGTTTGAGCGCGAAAAGCTGGACGCAGACGAGTTCCTCGACGTGATGAACGGCAAGCTGCTGCCGAGCGCACAGACCGCCGCTGCGGGCATCATCCCGGCAGAAGCGGCCGCGCCGGAAACGGTGGAGCTGCCGACCGAGACGCAGGCACAGCCGAGCGAAAACACGAACGAATAAGATTTTCTGACGAAAGGGAATGTGGTATTTTGCATTCCCTTTACGTTTGTTTATGGGCATATCCCGTGCGGGCGCGTTTGCCCGCTAAGGAAAGGAACATGGTGAATGGCAAAAAAGCAAACCTACGGCAACGACAGCATCAAAAGCCTGAAGGGTGCAGACCGTGTGCGTCTGCGTCCGGCGGTCATATTCGGCTCGGACGGCCTGGACGGCTGCGAGCACGCGATCTTCGAGATCCTTTCGAACTCCATTGACGAGGCGCGTCAGGGCTACGGCAAGGAGATCACCGTCACGCGCTATGCCGACCATTCCGTTGAGGTGGAAGACCACGGCCGCGGCATTCCGGTGGACTACAACAAGCGCGAGGAGCGCTACAACTGGGAGCTGGTGTTCTGCGAGATGTACGCGGGCGGCAAGTATAACAACAACGACGGCGGCAATTACGATTACGCGCTGGGCCTGAACGGCCTCGGCCTGTGCGCCACGCAGTACGCCTCCGAATACATGGACGCGGACATTCGCTACGACGGCTTCCGCTACACGCTGCACTTTGAGCACGGCGAGAACGTAGGCGGGCTCAACAAGGAGCCGTACAATAAACGCGGCACGGGCTCGCGCATTCGCTGGAAGCCGGACATCAAGGTGTTTACGGACATTGACGTGCCGGCGGAGTATTACACGGATATTATTAAACGGCAGGCCATCGTCAACGCGGGCGTGAAGTTCATTTTCAAAAATGAGGTCTCGCCGCGCAAATTTGAGACGACGGAATTCTGCTACGAAAACGGCATTTTAGACCACGTGCGCGAGCTTGTGGGCGAGGATGCGCTGACCTCCGTGCAGTTCTGGCAGTCTGAAAAGCGCGTGCGCGACCGTGAGGACCTGCCGCTGTACAACGTGAAGATCAACGCTGCGGTGGCGTTTTCCAACCGCGTGCATTTGACGGAATACTACCACAACTCGAGCTGGCTGGAATACGGCGGCGCGCCGGACAAGGCCGTGCAGAACGCGTTCGTGTACCAGATCGACGCGTATTTGAAGCAGAACGGCAAGTATAATAAATCCGAAAGCAAAATTAAATTTCAGGACGTGGAGGATTGCCTTGTTATCGTCATGTCCTCGTTCTCCACGATGACCTCCTATGAGAACCAGACAAAGAAGGCCATCAACAACAAGGGTATTCAGGAAGCGATGGTGGAGATGCTCCGCCATAATCTCGAAATTTATTTCATCGAAAACCCCATTGAGGCGGAGAAAATCGGCGCACAGGTGCTTATCAACAAGCGCTCCCGCGAGGACGCCGAAAAAACGCGCCTCAACTTAAAGGGCAAGCTGACGGCCAAAATGGATATCACGGGGCGTGTGGCGAAGTTTGTGGACTGCCGCAGCAAGGATGTTTCCGAGCGTGAGATTTTTATCGTGGAGGGCGATTCCGCTCTCGGTGCGGTCAAGCAGGCGCGCGACCCGAACTATCAGGCCGTGATGCCGATCCGCGGCAAAATTCTGAACTGCCTGAAAGCGGATTACGACAAGATTTTCAAAAGTGAGATCATCACCGACCTCATTAAGGTGCTCGGCTGCGGCGTGCAGGTAAAGTCGAAGGCGAACAAGTCCATTGCGTCGTTCGACATCAACGCGCTGCGCTGGAGCAAGATCATCCTGTGCACCGATGCCGACGTGGACGGCTTCCAGATCCGCACGCTGCTGCTGACGATGCTGTACCGTTTGACGCCGCAGCTTATCGAAGAGCACAAGGTGTTCATTGCGGAATCGCCGCTTTATGAAATTACGGCGAAGGACAAGACATATTTTGCGTACAACGAGCGCGAAAAGGACGAGTTTTTGACGCAGCTTGAGGGCCAGAAGTTTACGATTCAGCGCTCGAAAGGTCTGGGTGAAAATGACCCGGACATGATGAACCTGACGACGATGAACCCGAAAACGCGCAGGCTGATTCAGGTGAAGCCCGGCGATGCCGAAATGACGGCGCAGATGTTTGATATCCTGCTGGGCGATAATCTTACGGGCCGTAAGGACTACATTGCGGCCCACGGCAGCGAGTACCTCGATGACCTCGATATTTCTTAAAGCTCTGACGAAAGGAAGCGTAAAGCATGGCAAGAAAAAAACAGCCGAAAAGAGAAAATACGCCGAAGATGCAGGGCTTTATTGCGGGCGCGGGTGAAATTCAGGCGCAGGACATCAACGACACGCTGCGGCAGAACTACATGCCGTATGCGATGAGCGTTATTATGTCCCGTGCCATCCCGGAGATTGACGGCTTTAAGCCCTCGCACAGAAAGCTTCTCTATACGATGTACAAAATGAACCTGCTCGGCTCGGCGCGCACGAAAAGCGCGAACATCGTCGGTCAGACGATGAAGCTGAACCCACATGGCGACAGTGCGATTTACGACACGATGGTGCGTCTTTCCCGCGGTTACGAGGCGCTTTTGCACCCCTATGTAGACTCTAAGGGCAACTTCGGTAAGTTTTATTCCCGTGACATGGCGTGGGCGGCTTCCCGTTACACGGAAGCGCGCCTTGACCCCATTTGCCGCGAGCTGTTCCGCGATATCGACAAGGACACCGTGGATTTTGTCGACAATTACGACAGTACGATGAAAGAGCCAACGCTGCTGCCGGCGGCGTTCCCCTCGGTGCTCGTCAACGCAAACACGGGCATTGCGGTCGGCATGGCGTCGTCCATTTGCCCGTTTAATCTCGCCGAAGTGTGCACCACGGCGGCGGAGCTCATCCGTGACCCGAAGCATGACATTTTTACGACGATGCAGGCGCCGGACTTCCCGGGCGGCGGGCAGATTATTTTCGACCGCGCGGCGATGGAGCAAATCTACAAAACAGGCCGCGGCAGCATCAAGGTGCGCTCGCGCTATACGTATGATAAATCCGCAAACTGCATCGATATTACCCAGATCCCGCCGACAACGACCATTGAAGCCATTGTGGAAAAGGTCATCGACCTTGTGAAGCAGGGCAAGGTGAAGGAAATCACCGACATTCGAGACGAGACGGGTCTGGACGGACTCAAGATCACGATCGACTTGAAGCGCGGCGCAGACCCCGATAAGCTGATGCAGCGGTTGTTCCGCATGACGACGCTGGAGGACAGCTTCTCCTGCAATTTTAATGTGCTCATCGCGGGCGTTCCGCGTGTGCTGGGTGTGCGTGAGCTCTTTGAGGAGTGGACGGCGTTCAGAATTGAATGCGTCCGCCGCAGAACGCACTACGACCTCACGAAGAAGAAAGAGAAGCTGCATCTGCTCTACGGCCTCAAGGCAATCTTACTCGACATCGATAAAGCCGTGCGCATTGTGCGTGAGACCGAGGAAGAAAGCGAAGTTGTGCCGAACCTCATGATCGGCTTTGGCATCGATGAAATTCAGGCCGAATATGTAGCGGAAATCCGTTTGCGCCATTTAAACCGCGAGTTCATCTTAAAGCGCACCGAAGAGGTGAACAGCTTAGAGGAAGAAATTCGTGACCTTGAGGCAATTTTGGCCTCAAAAACGCGCATTAAGACGATTATTGTGCGCGAGCTGAATGAAATCGCGCAGAAGTACGGCCAGCCGCGCCGCAGCCATATTTTGTACGCGGAGGAAATTGCCGAGGAAGAGCCCGTGGAGACTGTGCCGGATTACCCGGTGAATCTGTTTTTCACGAAAGAAGGCTACTTTAAGAAGATCACCCCGCTTTCCCTGCGCATGGGCGGCGACCAGAAATTAAAAGATGGAGACGAGATCACCCAACAGATGGAATCGACAAACGCGGCGGAGCTTTTGTTCTTCTCCGACAAAGCGCAGGTCTATAAGCTGAAAGCGGCGGATTTTGCTGACACCAAAGCGAGCGTGATGGGCGAATATGTGCCTGCGCGCGTGCAGATGGACGAGGGCGAAAGCGCTGCGTACATGGCTGTAACGACCGACTTTAAGGGCTACATGCTGTTTATTTTCGATAACGGCAAGGTGGCGAAGGTGGAGCTTTCCGCGTATTACACGAAGACGAACCGCAGGAAGCTCATTAACGCGTATTCCGACAAGGCCCCGCTTGCGGCGGCGCTGCAGATTTCCGAAGACTGCGACATTCTGCTGACGTCCTCAAGCGGCAGACGGCTGCTGTTTAACACGGCGCTCATCGCCCCGAAGACAACGAAGAGCACACAGGGCGTGGCGGTGATGAACCTGAAAAAAGGCCACCGCATTTTGGATGCGCACATCTATGCCGAAGACGAGCTGCAGAACCCGTCGCGGTACAGAAAGAAGATCCCGGCGCTTGGCGCACTGCCGAACGGCGAAGAGGGCGGCGAGCAGATCTCGCTTTAAAAAAATCAGCCCTCCGGCAAGACCGGTTGACGTTCCATTTGTGCAGGCATGCGGTCTGCGCGGCGGAGCGTTCAGTCTCATCGAAGGGCGGGCAGCATACAGTCCGCACCATGGACTGCGCCGCCCGCCCGGGAGACCCCGCTCGTGTGACGCGAAAGTGCGGTTTTGCCGCACGGTCCGTTTTGGCGCGCACAAACGCCTGACTGTGACTGCCTTGGTACCAGTATGGGCATTGGGCGGCGGAATATACAGGAAAAAAGCAAAAAATCCTGTTGCAAAATCCCGCTTCGTATGGTATCATAATTAAGCTACGAATAAAATTAGCGTTAAGTCTCTTGAAGAGGAGGTAAAATATATGGGTGCTGTTGAAATTATTTTCGGTATCGTTCTGCTTCTTTTCGCACTGGCGATCATTGTTGTCGTACTGCTGCAGGAAGGCCATCAGCAGAGCCTCGGCGCGATCACCGGCGGCGCGGATACGTTCCTTTCCAAGAATAAGGCGCGTTCCATGGATGCGTTCCTTGCTCGTTGGACAAAGTTCATTGCAATCGGCTTTTTTGTGCTGGTCCTCGTGATCAACATCATTATGTATTTCACAAAGTAATTTAAATACTTGCGGAAATGCGCCTCGCTTTTCGATGGGTCTCCATTCGGAACGCGGGGCTTTTGTTTTTATAAATTCGAGTTTTAGGAGGGAATATCATGTTTGAAGAGATCGAACGCCTCACCCGCGCGCTGTGCGCAGAGCACGGCACATCCGGCTGTGAAGCGGACGTGTTTACAGTCGCGAAGAAGGAGCTTGGCTTTTGCAAAGAGGTGCATGAAAACGAGCTTGGCGGCGTGGTGGGCATTTTCGGCAATTTGGAGTCTAAGCGCCGCGTTCTGCTGGACGCGCACATTGACCAGATCGGCATGGTCGTGACGGACATCGACGAAAACGGCTTTCTGCATGTGACGAGCGTGGGCGGTGTGGACTGCCGCACGCTGCCGGGCAGCCCCGTTACGGTGTTCGGCACCGAGGTGGTCACGGGCATCGGCTGCACGCTGCCGCCGCACCTTGCAAAAGGCGACGATAAAATTAAGCCCGTTGCGGAGCAGTGCATTGACCTTGGCATGACGAAAGAAGACGTCGAGAAGATTGTCGCCGTCGGCGACCGCGCCGCGCTGATGCGCCCGCTGAAAAAGCTGATGGGCAACCGCATTACGGGCACGGCGCTCGACGACCGTGCGGGCTGCGCGTGCATCATCCGCGCGGCACAGCTTGCAAATGCGCAGGACCCCGACTGCTGCGTGATGGTGCTGTGCTCTACAAAAGAAGAGGTCGGCGGGCAGGGCGCGCAGGTTTCGATCTACACGCTCGAGCCGACCGAGGCCATTGCCGTGGACGTTTCGTTTGCAAAGCAGCCGGGCGCGGAGGGCATGCTCACCGCGGAGCTTGGCAAAGGGCCGATGATCGGCTTCTCTGCGGCGCTGGACAGAAAGATCAGCAAGAAGCTTGTGGAAATCGCAAAGCGCGAGAATATCCCGTACCAGCTGGAAGCGATGGGCGGCAGAACGGGCACGAACTGCGACGACATCAGTGTTTCCCGCGGCGGCGTGCGCACGGGGCTTATCTCTGTGCCGCAGCGCAATATGCACACCCCGGCGGAGGTCTGCGATTTTGAGGATATGGAAAACATCGCAAAGCTCATTGCGGCGTATATCACGGATAAGGAGGCGCAGCCGAATGCTTAACTATGAAATTCTGGAAAAGCTTACCCGCACCATCGGCGTTTCCGGCGAGGAAGACGATGTGCGCAGCGTGATTTTAAGTGAAATTGAGCCGTATGCGGACGCCATTCAAATTTCGCCGCTCGGCAACATTCTGGCGTTTAAAAAGGGCGAAAAGCGCCCCGAAAAGAAGCTGATGCTCTGCGCCCACATGGACGAGGTGGGCTTTGTCATCACGAACATTACGGAAAACGGCCTTTTGAAGTTCACGACGGTCGGCAATATCCGCCCGGAGGTGCTTTCCGGTCGCGACGTGCTGATTAACGGCAAAACGCTTGGTGTTATCTGCGCGAAGCCGATACACCTTTTGAAGGGCGAAGAACGGGAAACGCCCGTGCCGGTGGACGCGCTTGCCATTGACATCGGTGCGGACACGCGCGAGCAGGCCGAAACGCTGGTGCAAATCGGTGACAATGCGTGCTTTGTGCCGTTCTTTGAGCACACGCGCGGCACGGTGAAGGCGAAGGCGCTCGACGACCGCGTGGGCTGCTTTGCGCTCATCACGCTGATGCAGCAGCCGCTCGAGTACGACACGTATTTCGTTTTCTCCACGCAGGAGGAGATCGGCCTGCGCGGCGCGGGCACGGCGGCGTATCTCATTGAGCCCGATGCGGCGCTTGTGCTGGAGGGCACGACGGCGGGCGACATTCCCGGCGTGAGCCCGACGGACGCGGCGTGCAAAATGGGCGGCGGCGCGGTCATTTCCCTTACGGATATGCGCACCGTTTACCCGAAGGATTACTTCCGCCGCGCGATGGCGCTTGGAAAAGAGCACAGCATTTCGGTGCAGCCGAAGACCGTGCGCGCCGGCGGCACAGACGCGGGCACCATCCACGTTTCCCGCGGCGGCGTGAAGACGCTGACGATCTCGCACCCGTGCCGGTATATCCACAGCGCGATCGCGATGACGACCGAAAAGGATATTGAGGCAGTCGTTGACCTGACGGCGCTGATGATGGCGGAAATTTCCGGCGGCAAGCTGTAATGATCCGTCTTGCGGAAAACTTAGAGGTGCTTTCTGCGCCGTGCGGAAGCTCGCCGTTTGGCTGCCAAATCTGGTCCAAGGCGCAGGCATATGGGTTCCATCAGCCCTTTGCGCAGTTTTGGACGGACGGGAACGCGGCCTACGGCAAAACGGACGGCTCTGTCTGCGTTGCGGGGGAGATCACCGACGCGGACGAGGCGCGCGCGTTTTTGAGCGCGGTGGGGACAAGCGAAGTCGTGTGCAGCGCGGAGAATGCCGAAAAGCTGGGGTTAAGCATCACCGAAAGCGGCGTGATCCTGCAAAAGGAGCTGCACAACGAGACGGTGCTGACCCCGGAGGAAATCTCCCCGCGTGATGTGTATGCCGTACTGAAGGCGAACAACATGGCGGGCGAATTTGAGCCGTTTTACCTCGATTTATCCCACCGCATGCGGCACGGCACGGTGCGCTGCGCGGGTGTTTCGGCAGATGGGAAGACCGTCGCCGTGGCTGCGGCAGTGCTCGGCGAAAGCGCGAGCCTCATTTCTGCTGTGGCGGTGCTGCCGAAATTTCACCGCAGGGGGCTTGGCACGGCGGTTGTCCGAAAAATGGAGCGCATGCTGCCGGGCGGCACGGTGTATATTCTGCGCGAGGAAAAGAAAAACGAAGCGTTTTATGCGGCGCTGGGCTACACGGCGTGCGGCGCATGGGCGCAGGGAAGCTTAAATTTTTAGAAATAATTTTAGATAAAGGATGGCTTTTGCGTTTGCGAAAGCGGGTTTACTATGTACGAGTTTTTTAAAATTGACGACCGCGTGCTGAAGGCGGCGGAGGAAGCGGAGCAGAAGGCTGCGCCGTACCTTGCGAAAATTTCCGAAACACAGCGGTATAATCAGGAGAAGATGCAGGCTGCGTTCATGCAGGCAGGTGTCAGCGAGAGCCACTTTGTGGCAACGACAGGCTACGGCTATGGCGACCGCGGCCGCGACGTGCTGGACGAAGTGTACGCGCGTGCCCTCGGTGCGGAGGACGCGCTGTGCCGCTATAATTTTGTCAGCGGCACGCATACGCTTACCGTAGCGCTTTTTGGCGTTCTGCGCCCGGGCGATACGATGCTGAGCGTTACCGGCATGCCGTATGATACGCTGCGCGGCGTGATCGGCATTACGGGCGACGGCAACGGCTCATTAAAGGAGTTTGGCATAAACTACGAGCAGCTTGACCTGCTGCCGGACGGCACGCCTGACTATGACGGCATGGAGACGGCCATCACGCCGAAGCACCGCATGGTGTACATTCAGCGCTCCCGCGGGTACAGCCTGCGCCCGTCCCTGACGGTGGAGGAGATCGAGCGCATTGTAAAGATCGCAAAGCGCCGTGCGCCGGACTGCATCGTCATGGTGGATAACTGCTACGGCGAGTATGTGCAGAAAATGGAGCCGACGGCTGTGGGCGCAGACCTTATGGCGGGTTCGCTCATCAAAAATCCGGGCGGCGGCATTGCGCCGACGGGCGGCTACATTGCGGGCCGCCGCGACCTTATTGAAAGCTGCGCGTATCGCCTGACGACCCCGGGTACGGGTCGTGAGATCGGCTGCACGCTCGGCAACAACCGCGAGCTTTTCATGGGCACGTTCCACGCGCCGAACGTCACGGGTGAAGCCTTAAAGACCGCTGTGTTCACGGCGGCGCTGTTTGAAGGCTTCGGCTTTGACGTGACCCCGCGCTACGACGAGCCGCGCGCGGACATCATTCAGGCCGTGCAGCTGCGCGAGCGCGAGGCGCTGTGCGCGTTTATCCGCGGTATTCAGCAGGGCGCGCCGGTCGATTCCTTCGTTGTGCCGGAGCCGAGCCCCATGCCGGGCTACGACTGCGACGTTATCATGGCGTCCGGCTCGTTCACGTTCGGCTCGTCCATTGAGCTTTCTGCGGACGCTCCGCTGCGCGAGCCGTTTGCGGCGTGGATGCAGGGCGGCGTGAACTTCAACAGCGGCCGCCTTGGCGCGATTTTGGCGGCACAGTCCATGTTGGACGCAGGTTTCTTGAATATTTAAAGCAAATTTTGGCGGCAGGCTTCGGCTGGCTGCCTTTTTTGCTGTGAAATTCCGATAAAAAGCAAATTTCTCATCTTTCTTTTTGAAGAAAACCGTGCTATACTTTTGCCAACAACCGGATGGAGGCGTTACCATGAGAGACAGAAAAAAGGCGCAGGCTCTGGCGCACGAGCTTGTTTCTAAAATGACGATAGAAGAGCGCGCTTCGCAGTTGAAATTCGACGCGCCGCCCGTAGAGCGGCTGGGCGTGCCGGCATACAACTGGTGGAATGAGGCGCTGCACGGCGTGGCGCGCGCCGGTACGGCGACGATGTTCCCGCAGCCCATCGCCATGGCGAGCATGTTCGACCCGGAGATGATCCAGAAGATCGGCGATGTCGTTGCGACGGAGGCTCGCGCGAAATACAATGAGGCTTCTAAGCACGGCGACCGCGATATTTACAAGGGCCTGACGTTCTGGTCGCCGAACATCAATCTGTTCCGTGACCCGCGCTGGGGCAGAGGACAGGAGACGTACAGCGAAGACCCGTACCTCACGGCGCGCCTCGGTGTGGCGTACATCAAGGGCTTGCAGGGCGACGGAAAATATTTGAAGGTTGCGGCGTGCGCAAAGCACTATGCCGTGCACAGCGGCCCGGAGGCGATTCGACATGAGTTTGATGCCGAGGTAAGCCAGAAAGACCTGTGGGAGACGTACCTGCCCGCGTTTGAGGCGGCCGTGAAAGAGGGCGAGGTGGAGGCCGTGATGGGCGCGTACAACCGCACGCTCGGCGAGCCGTGCTGCGGCAGCGACCTGCTCATCCGCCAGATCCTACGCGGCAAGTGGGGCTTTCAGGGGCACTTTGTCTCGGACTGCTGGGCAATCTCCGACTTCCACCTGCACCACCACATTACGACGACCGCGCCGGAATCTGCCGCGCTCGCCATTAAAATGGGCTGTGACGTAAACTGCGGCAACACGTATCTGCACCTGCTGCGCGTGCTCGAGGATGGGCTCATCACGGAGGACGACATCACGACGGCGGCGGAGAGACTCTTCACCACGCGCTTTATGCTGGGCGAATTTGATGAGAACTGCGAATATAACAAAATTCCGTATGAGGTCGTGGAGTGCCCGGAGCATCTCAAGCTCAGCGAGGAAGCGGCGCGCAAAAGCGTTGTGCTGCTGAAAAACGACGGCATTTTGCCGCTTGACAAAGCGAAGATCAAGACAATCGGCGTCATCGGCCCGAACGCGAACGACCGCATGGCGCTCATCGGCAACTACCACGGCACGGCGTCAAGATATATCACGGTGCTGGAGGGCATTCAGGACTATGTGGGCGAGGACGTGCGCGTGCTGTACTCCGAGGGCTGCCACCTTTATAAAGACCGCGTGGAGGGCCTTGGCCTGCCCGGCGACCGCCTTTCCGAGGCCGAGACCGTGGCGGAGCACAGCGACGTTGTGGTGCTTGTGACGGGCCTCAATGAAAACCTTGAGGGCGAGGAGATGGACCAGAGCAATTCTGTCGGCTCCGGCGACAAGGCTGATCTGCTGCTGCCCGCGCCGCAGAGAAAGCTGATGGAGGTCGTGGCGAAGACCGGCAAGCCCGTGATCCTCATCAACATGACCGGCAGCGCCATGGACCTGCGCTTTGCGGAGGAGAATTTCTCCGCCGTGGTGCAGGGCTGGTACCCGGGCGCACGCGGCGGCAAGGCGATCGCAGAGCTGCTGTTCGGCAAATACTCCTTCAGCGGCAAGCTGCCTGTGACGTTCTATAACGACTCCGATGAGCTGCCCGCGTTTACGGATTACGCCATGGAAAACCGCACGTACCGCTACTTTACGGGCGGCGTGCTGTACCCGTTCGGCTATGGCCTCACTTACGGCAAAACAGAAGTGACGGGCGCGAGTTTGCGCGACGACGGCGAGCACTACACGGTTACGGCGACGGTCAAAAACGAGGGCTGCGCCGTGAATGAGATTTTGCAGGTGTATGTGCGCGACAATGAATCGAAATTTGCGGTGCGCAACCACAGCCTTTGCGCGTTTAAGGCGGTTTCCCTCGGTGCGGGGGAGACGTGCGAAATCGAGATCGCCGTGCCGAAGACCGCGCTGGAGATCGTAGACGACACCGGCACGCGCCGCGTAGACAGCCGCAGCTTCACGTTCTTCGTCGGCACCTCGCAGCCGGATGACCGCAGCGCAGAGCTGCTCGGCACGCGCCCGGCCAAAATTGAGCTTAAGCTGTGACCGGATTTATTTGTGCATAAAACGACCCTTTCGCGGCAGTTTGCCTATCGAGAGGGTCGTTTTGTCATGAACTTTGTGAAAGACTTCACATTTACAGCCGTTTTGAAAAGTTGTATACTTTTGGTTGAAATTACGCGTATATCGCTTAAAATACAGGAAAGGCGAATTTATGGCTGCAAATGTGAAGAAAAACGACGACTTTTCAAAAGGCCCGATTTCCAAAACGATCCTGCGCCTTGCGGTGCCGATGGTGCTGGCGCAGTTTGTGAATGTGCTCTACAACATTGTAGACCGCATGTACATTGGGCATATTTCCGATACGTCGGTCGATGCTTTAACGGGAGTCGGCGTGACGTTTCCGATCTTACTGATGGTGACGGCGTTTGCGAATCTGTTCGGCACGGGCGGTACGCCGCTGTTCTCCATGGCGCGCGGTGCGGCACAGCAGGGCGGCGAAGAGGGCGAAAAGCAGCGCGAGCGCGCCGCAGACGTGATGAACAACACATTTTTTATGTTGGTTGTTACGGGCATTGTTTTGTGCGTTGTGGTGCTGCTCATCAAAAAGCCGGTGCTGTACCTCTTCGGCGCGAGCGACGCGACGTACCCGTATGCGGACAGCTACCTTTCGGTCTACATGCTCGGCAGCGTGTTTATGATGGTCTCACTTGGCATGAACGGATTCATCAACGCGCAGGGCTTTGCGAACCGCGGCATGCTGACGGTCGTCATCGGCGCGGTGGTGAACATAGCGCTTGACCCGCTGTTCATTTTTGTGCTCAACATGGGCGTGCAGGGCGCGGCGCTGGCGACGGTGCTTTCGCAGCTGGTTTCTGCTGTGTGGGTGGTGCATTTTCTGCTTGGCAAGCGCACGCTGTTCCGCTTAGAGCCAAAGCGCATGCGCCCGCAGGCAAAGCTCATCGGCAAGATCACCTCGCTCGGCATTTCGGGCTTTATTATGGGCTTTACGTCGAGCGCCGTGCAGGTGGCGTGCAACGCGATGCTCTCGCAGCACGGCGGCGACCTGTTTGTGGCGGTCATGACGGTCATCAATTCCATTCGCGAGGTGACATATACACCGGTCAGCGGTGTGACGTCCGCTGCGGCGCCGGTCGTCAGCTTCAACTACGGCGCGAAAAAATATAGACGCGTGCGCAGTGTGATCGTGTTTACAACGGTCGTGTCGTTCAGCTACATGGTGCTCGTTTGGCTTGTGCTGCGGCTGTTCCCGCATGTGTTTATTCAGCTGTTCAACAGCGACCCGCAGCTGCTGGAGACGTGCACGCACGCCATGCACATTTATTTCTTCGGCTGCTTCATGATGGCGCTGCAAATGTCTTCGCAGTCCGTTGTGCAGGCGATGGGGCGCGCAAAGCAGGCGATTTTCTTCTCACTGCTGCGCAAGGTCATCATCGTCATTCCGCTGACGTTTTTGCTGCCGCAGATCCCCGCTATTGGCGTGGACGGCGTGTTCTGGGCAGAGGTCATCTCGAACTTTGTGGGCGGCGGCGCGTGCTTCATCACGATGCTGTGCACCGTCTGGCGCGAATTAAAACACAAAGAAATGGGCGAGCTTGTACAGGCGAAAAAGTAAAAAGAACGGAGCCGCGCATGGGGGATAAACCTGTGCGGCTCCGTTTTTTGTATGCGGTTTATTCAGCGGTGTCGGGTGAGGGGGCGGTGCTTTCTGTGCCGCTTGCATCGCTTTCGGAAGCGGTCGGCTCTGCGGCGGGGTAATCGAACGCGCCCAGCACATCGCCGGTCGTTTCGTCTTTTACGGTGAAGTGCACCGTGAAGCTTTCTGCGTCCTCGCCCGTAAACGCTGCGTAGAGCAGCGCGGGAATGTACACGGCCTGCGCAGCGGCGTTGTCGCGCTCCGGTTTATACAGGTCTTTGGTGCTCAGAATTTCGGCGCTGCGGCCGTCTTCGGAAAGCGTGACGCTTTTTATAAACGGCCACGTGCCGTCCTCCGGCAAAGCGATGATCTGCTCGTGCAGACTTTCCTTCAGCGCGGCGCAGACGGCATCGCGCTCGTCCTTTGTCATTTCCACCGTGCAGGAGCCGTCGTCGTTTGTGGTGACGTTTGTAAGCCCCAGCCGGTGCGCCGCGGCGGTGATATCGAGCCCGGTGCGGCGCAGGGTGTCCTTGGAGATCTGCACGGTGTAATCCCGCTGCGGCTCGGAGGAGACAGCGGACGGCGCTTCGCTTACGGCTTCAGTCTGCCCGCCGCACGCCGCAGAAGACAGGATGAGCGCCGCCGAAAGCAGGAGCACCGCCGAAAGCCGTTTTGCATTTCTCATTTTGAACACCTCTTTTTCCGTCTTATTTTAAACTATATCATACCGTATTTCACGAAAAAAGTCAAAGGAATCGAAAATCGGAACTTTTTCACAAAAATGTGTGGAAATAGAAGAAAAAACATGGTATACTGAAACCGATCATGCAGGGAATGGAGGGATCCGATTGACCGGTGCGATTTTAGGAGACATTGCCGGCTCGCGGTTTGAGTTCAGCAAACCGAGCGGGTTCAACTATAAAAAGGTGGAGCTTTTTGGGAACAACTGCTTTTTCACGGACGATACGGTGCTGACCATCGCGACGAAATACGCGCTTTTAAATGACATCAGCTATGCAAAGGCTTATGGCAAATTCGGGCGTATGTACAGAGGCGTGGGGTACGGCACGATGTTTCAGCGCTGGCTGGACGGACATGCCGAAACGGGATACGGCAGCTTCGGCAACGGCGCGGCCATGCGCGTCAGCTACATCGCTTACCACTTTGATACGCTGGAAAAGGTGGAGGAAGAAGCGAAAAACAGCGCCATGTGCACACACAACCACATAGAGGGCCTGAAAGCCGCCGTTGCGACCGCGGGGCTCATTTACCTTGCACTGCACGGCGAGCGCAAAAAGGACCTGAAAAAATACTTTAACAAAGAGTTTGAATACCCCGTGCATAAGCCGCTGTGGGCGTACCGGCCGAAGGCGAAGTTTGATGCTACGGCGGAGGGAACGATGCCGCTTGCGTTCCGCTGCTTTATGGAAAGCGAGGATTGGGAAAGCTGCATCCGCAATGTGTTCAGCGTGAAGTGCGACACCGATACCGTGGCGTGCATTGCGGGCGGCATTGCGGGCGCATACTATAAGCGGACGGTGGAAAACGAAAAGGATCTTTTAAAACGCTACCTTATCAAGCCCGATAAGCGCAAGGTCGGTGAGTTTGACCGCTTTTTATACGATTGGGCTACAAAGTAACATTTCCGCATATATTTGAATTTCGGTTTTGAAAAACCGCCTGTGTTTTTTTTTGAAGCGGGCGGAGCGACGCAGGGATCGACGCGATTTTTAAGGGAAAGGGTTTATCAGAACATGATTATTGACACATATCAGTCCGGCGCCGTGATGCGTATTTTGCAAAGCGGCAAGATTTACCGCGCAAGCCCCAGTATTTCGTTTAAGAAGGAGTACGCCGCGCTCATCGATATGCTCGACCTGCACTGCGAGTGCCCCATATTCGGCGTGGTGCGCGGCAGAAAGCAGAATACCGGCGGACGTGTTTCGGGTGCGGTGCGCATCCGTCTCAATGTTCCGCGCGAATACGTGAAGCTGACCGAGTACACCGACTGGGCGGATTTTCTCGACAACTTCAAATACACGAACCCGAACGATTATTCCACCATCATCGTCGGCAGCTTGGATGTGAAGTCTTCGGATCATCTCCGTGTGGTGGAGAGCCTTAAGCACCAGCGGCATCTGTTCCAGTACAAAATGCCGCAGGCGATTTTGGAGTATATTGACCCGAAATGGGTGGTACGGTATAAAGTCATCACAAACACAAGAGAGCAGGAGGACCGCAAGGAGCACCGGCTCAATTTCTTCCGTTGGTAAGGAGGGCTTGAACTTGAAAATCGGTCAATACATTTTATCGCTTGACCAGGGCACGACCAGTTCGCGCGCCGTGTTGTTTGACGCTTTGGGCGGCATTGCGGGCATGGGACAGCGCGAATTTACGCAGATTTACCCGCAGCCCGGCTATGTGGAGCACGATGCCGTGGAGATCTTGCAGACGCAGCTTTACGCCATGCGGCAGGCGGTGCATGAGGCGGAGATCACCGCGGAGGACATCGCTGCTATCAGCATCACGAATCAAAGAGAGACCACCGTGGCGTGGGACAGCGAGACGGGTATCCCGATCTGCAACGCCATTGTGTGGCAGTGCCGCCGCACCGCGCCGGAATGCGAGCGATTAAAAGGCGAGGGACTTGAGGAGTACATTCATAAAACGACGGGACTCATCATCGACCCGTATTTTTCCGGCACCAAAATGAAGTGGATTTTGGATAACGTGCCGAAGGCCAAAGTGCTCGCGAAGGAGCATCGCCTGCGCTTCGGTACCATTGATACGTGGCTCATTTATTCGCTCACGGAGGGCGAAAGTTATGTGACGGACGTGACGAACGCTTCGCGCACCATGCTGTTTGACATTCAAAAGCTTGATTGGGACGAGAAAATGCTGAACGTGTTCGGTATCCCGCGTGACGCGCTGCCGAAAGTCGTGGACTCCTCCGGCGTTGTGGGCATGTGCTCCGAAACGATACTCGGCAGGAAAATTCCGATTGCGGGCATTGCGGGCGACCAGCACGCCGCGCTGTTCGGACAGTGCTGCTTTGATAAGGGCATGGCGAAAAATACATACGGCACGGGCTGCTTTGTGCTGATGAACACGGGTGATAAGCCGGTTTTCTCCGACCGGGGGCTTATTACGACGATCGGTTGGTGCGTGAATGGCGAGACGACCTATGCGCTTGAGGGCAGTGCGTTCAACGCAGGCTCGGCCATCAAATGGCTGCGCGATGAGTTGAAGCTTATCGCGAACCCGCAGGAAGCGGACCTTCTTGCGGAGACCGTGGAGGACGCAGGCGGCGCGGTGTTTGTGCCGGCGTTTACAGGGCTTGGCGCACCGTACTGGGATATGTATGCGCGGGGCGCACTGCTCGGCGTGACGCGCGGTACGTCTAAGGCGCACATCTGCCGGGCTGTGCTGGAAAGCATTGCGTATGAAAGCTATGACCTCGTGAAAGCCATGGAAGCGGGCAGCGGCACGGAAATTTCCGAGCTGCGCGTGGACGGCGGCGCATCGAGAAGCCGCTTTTTGATGCAGTATCAGGCGGATTTATTGCACTGCGCCGTGAGACAGCCGAAGTGTCTGGAGACCACCGCGCTCGGCTCCGCGATGCTGGCGGGCTTGGCCGTCGGTGTGTGGGAATCGCTGGATGAGCTTAGGACTGTGTGGAAGCTTAAAAATGCGTATGACCCGCAAACGGCAGCAGGCAGCGAAGCAAAAGCGCTGAAACGCTGGCATAAGGCCGTGGAAAGATCCATGGGTTGGGCGGACGGTTTGGATTAAGCCAAAGTCAAGCACAGCGAAGCGACGTAAAAGTTTTCGCCCGCCTTTTTAAAAAGTAAAAGCACGCAGACCAGTTTTTCTGCGTGCTTTCTTTTTGCCCAAAATCAAAGAAAGCCGTTTTGATTGCGGGAAGAAAAAATCCTGTTGACGGATAAAACAATATGTGATACTATATTATCACGCTAAATCAAAGCAATAGGAGGCGACGGGATGATCGCAATTATAGATTACGGCGCGGGCAATATCCGCAGCGTGGAAAAAGCGCTTATGCATATCGGCTGCGAGGTCGAAGTCACACAGGACCCGAGCGTTCTCATGAAAGCCGACGGCGCCGTGCTGCCGGGCGTCGGTTCGTTTGGCGACGCCATGCACGAGCTGCGCGGGAGAGAACTGGAAGCGCCGATTAAAGCGTTCGTCGCCTCCGGCAAGCCGTTTTTGGGCATTTGTTTAGGGCTGCAAATTCTGTTTGAGAGCAGCGAGGAATCCCCGGGCGTCTCCGGCCTGTCGCTTTTAAAAGGTAAGGTGCTGCGTATTCCTGCTGCGCCGGGGCTGAAAATTCCGCATATCGGGTGGAATTCGCTTGAAATCAAAAAGGACGGCGGGTTGTTCCGAAGCATTACGGGCGAGCCGTATGTGTACTTTGTGCACTCGTATTATTTAAAGGCCGAAGAAGATGTTGTGACCGCCGCGGCGCAGTACGGTGTGGAAATTCATGCGGCGGTGCAGAAAGATAACCTCATGGCATGTCAGTTTCACCCGGAAAAAAGCGGAGCGTTGGGACTGAAGCTGCTCGAAAACTTCGCCGCCATGACGCGGGGAAAGGGGGGCGTGTAATGTACGCCAAACGCATTATCCCGTGCCTTGACCTTAAAAACGGCAGGGTTGTTAAGGGCACAAATTTCGTGAATTTACGCGATGCGGGCGATCCTGTGGAGGCCGCCATCGAATACGACCGGCAGGGCGCGGACGAGCTTGTTTTGCTCGACATCACCGCGTCCTCCGATGCGCGCGGTATCATGCTGGATATCGTTTCCCGCGTGGCGAACAGCATATTTATCCCGTTTACGGTGGGCGGCGGCATCCGTACGGTAGAGGATTTCACGGCGCTGCTGCGCGCGGGCGCGGATAAGGTTTCGGTAAACTCCGCCGCGCTGAAAAACCCACAGCTCATTGCGGACGCGGCGTATAAATTCGGCAGCCAGTGCGTTGTGATGGCGATGGACGCGAAGCGCCGCCCGAACGGTGCGGGCTGGACGCTGTATTTAAACGGCGGTCGCGTGGACACGGGCATTGACGCCGTAGAATGGGCAAAGCGCGCGGAGAAACTCGGCGCGGGTGAAATTCTGCTGACGAGCATGGATTGCGACGGCACGAAGGCCGGGTATGACCTGGAGCTGACCCGCGCAGTTTCCGAAAGCGTGGGCATTCCGGTCATTGCATCCGGCGGTGCGGGCAAGATGGAGCACTTTAAGGACGCGTTTACAAAGGGTAAGGCGGACGCGGTTTTGGCAGCGTCACTTTTCCACTTCCGCGAGATCGGCATACCGGAGCTCAAGGGCTACCTTGCGGAAAACGGTATCCCGGTGCGCCGGTGAAATTTAATAGAATGATTGAAGGACACTCCCGCATATCTTTTGGTGCGGGGGTGTTTACTTATGAAAAGACATTTTCTTGGCTTCTGTTTGGCTGCTGTATTGCTGATCGGTGTGTTCTGTCCGCTTGCGCGTGCCGAGACGCCGGATTTCCCCGCGCAGGCTTTGGTGATGATGGAAGCCTCCACGGGTCAGGTGTTATACGAAAAGTCTGCCCATGTGCAGCGACCTTGTGCGTCCATCACGAAGGTGATGACGCTTTTGCTCGTATTTGAGGCAATCGATGCAGGCACGCTGCATCTGGACGATGTGCTCACGGCCTCGGCGCACGCGGCGGGCATGGGCGGCTCGGACATTTGGCTCAAGGAGGGCGAGCAGATGACCGTAGACGACCTCATCAAAGCGTGCGTGGTGATGAGCGCGAACGACGCGGCGGTCGTTTTGGCGGAGGCAGTCGCGGGCAGCGAGGACGCATTTGTGGCGCGCATGAACGCCCGCGCGGCGGAGCTCGGCATGAACGACACCGTTTTTAAAAACTGTAACGGTCTTGACGAAGACGGGCACATTACGAGCGCCTATGATGTGGCGGTGATGAGCCGCGCGTTGATGCAGCACGAGAAAATATTTGATTACACGCTCATCTGGATTGATTATGTGCGTGACGGGCAGACGCAGCTTGTGAACACAAATAAGCTTGTGCGCACGTATGACGGCATTTTGGGGCTGAAAACCGGCACGACAAGTGCGGCGGGCAGCTGCATTTCGGCTGCGGCAGAACGAAACGGTATGCGGCTCATTGCGGTAGTGCTCGGTGCGGAAAATACGAAAGACCGCTTTTCGGCTGCTTCTTCGCTGCTCGACTACGGCTTTGCAAACTGGAAGCTGACGACACCGGAGCTTCCGGAACTGCCCGAGCTGCCCGTTACGGGTGGCATGGTGAGCGCCGTTTCGCTTGAGTGTGAAGCCCCACGCGGCGTTTTAACAGCCTCGGGCGGCGCGGAGATCGGGATAAAACTCATTTTGCCGGAAAACGTTCCTGCGCCGGTAGAACCGGGGGATGTGCTCGGTACGGCGGAGGTCGCGCTGAACGGCGACACGGTGCAGTCGCTCAAAATCACGGCGAAAACCGAAGCGCCCGCCATCACATTTTCTTCTGCATTGCAATATTTTTTGGCTTGTTTTTTCGCAGCAGAAGCGGCGTGAAATCTGATTTGCAAAAAAACCTTCGTTAACTTTTCATGAAATCCGCGTTGTGCACTTGCAAAATGCGTCAAATTATTGTATGATGAAAGCACATAGATTTGACTTGTGGTGTACCTTGCATAAAGTGGGGCTGTGAAAACGGTTTCACACGTGCAAAAGCATCATCATGCAAATAGGAGGCAATAGAAATGGCATTGAAATTGGAATGCGGATACTTGAAGGGTTTTATCGGCGAGCACGAATACGCTGCAATGGCTTCTCAGGTTGAGAATGCACATGCGCTTCTGGCATCCGGCAAGGGTCCGGGAAATGATTTCCTCGGCTGGGTAGACCTGCCCACCAATTACGATAAAGAGGAATTTGCACGCATCAAGGCGGCTGCGGAGCGCATCAAGAAGAACACGGATGTGTTTATCGTCATCGGCATCGGCGGCTCCTACCTCGGTGCACGCGCAGCAATCGAGTTCCTCAAGAGCGAGCACTACAATGCACTGAAGAAAGATACGCCGGACATCTATTTCACCGGCAACAGTATTTCTTCCACCGCGCTGGCGGAGCTGGTTGAGATCTGCGAGGGCAAGGATATTTCCATCAACATGATTTCCAAGTCCGGCACCACCACGGAGCCGGCTATCGCGTTCCGTGTTTTCCGCGAGATCCTCGAGAAGAAGTACGGCAAGGAAGAAGCAAAGAAGCGTATTTTCTGCACGACCGACAAGGCGCGCGGCACGTTGAAGCACCTTGCGGACGAAGAAGGCTACGAGACCTTCGTTGTACCGGATGATGTCGGCGGCCGTTACTCCGTTCTCACCGCTGTGGGTCTGCTGCCCATCGCTGTGGCCGGTGCGGATATCGACGCACTCATGGCGGGCGCACAGAAGGCACAGGCTGCCTACAACAACCCGAACATGGAAGAAAACGATTGCTACAAGTATGCTGCCATTCGCAACATTCTTTACAATAAGGGCAAGACGACCGAAGTGATGGTCAGCTACGAGCCGTGCTACACGCTCATGAACGAGTGGTGGAAGCAGCTGTACGGCGAGAGCGAGGGCAAGGACGGCAAGGGCCTGTTCCCGGCATCCGTTGTCTTCTCCACAGACCTGCACTCCATGGGTCAGTACATTCAGGACGGCAGACGCAGCCTCTTTGAGACCGTGATGCTGTTTGAGAAGTCGAAGCGCGAAGTTGTCATCGGCAACGACCCGGCAAACGTAGACGGCCTCAATTTCCTCGAGGGCAAGAGCATGGCGTATATCAACCGCAAGGCGTTTGAGGGCACCGTGCTGGCACACAACGACGGCGGCGTGCCGAACGTTGTGATCTCCGCTCCCGATTTCTCCGAGGATACCCTCGGCCAGATCATCTACTTCTTCGAGAAGGCCTGCGCCATCTCCGGCTATCTCCTTGGCGTGAACCCGTTCAACCAGCCGGGCGTTGAAAGCTATAAGAAGAACATGTTTGCTCTGCTCGGCAAGCCGGGTTACGAAGGCGAAAAAGAAGCACTGGAAGCAAGACTTTCCAAATAAAAAGGCGTAAATCCGCACTGCGGAAAAAATACACAGGAGGACTTCACTATGATCACTCTTTTAATCGGCAAAAAAGGCTCCGGCAAAACCAAGAAGCTTATCGAGCTTGCAAACGAAGCGGTTCAGAACTCCAACGGCAACGTTGTTGTTATCGAAAAGGGCCTTAAGCTTACTTACGATATTTCCCACAAGGCACGTCTCGTTGACTCCGATGCATACGGCATTGAAGGCCTCGACGCACTCGTAGGCTTCGTCAGCGGCATCTGCGCTGCAAACTACGACGTGACGGACGTTTTCGTTGACTCCACCCTGAAGATCACCGGCAAGGGCGTTGAGGAAGTTGAGCCGCTCACCATGAAGCTCAAGGCACTCAGCGAATCTTCCAACGTGAACATCTGCCTGCTCGTTTCTGCTGACGCAGAGGAGCTGCCGGCTTCCGTACAGGAGTTTGTCGCGAAGTAATTTCGGTTTCTATCCGCCGAAATAAGCGCCGGAAACGGTGCAAAAACGAAAAAAGCAACGGTGTTTCGGCGGAAACGACCCGCCGAACACTTTTTTTCGCGGCATAATGCCGAATTTTCAAATTTTTCTTGACAAAACCGCGCGTGGTATTTATAATATATCAAGTACGGTATGAGGAAAAACTATGCTTATCGATTTGAAAAAATATTTCTCGGGAGAGGATATTTCACAGGCGATCGATTATACGGTCGATCTGTCAGAGGTGGAGATCGACGGCTATAAGCCGTTTGTCACGCCGGTTCAGGTCAAGGGCAGCATCCGTTCGTTCGCTTCCAGCGCGGAGCTGAATGTAGAGGTGCGCTATGTGTATTCGATGCCGTGCAACAGGTGCTTGACGTTGACGCGCAAGGAGCTTTGCCACAACATTTCTCACGTGATCGTGAACAAGCTGAATGATGAAGAGGATTTTGAGGATTATATCGTTATTGAAGGCGATGAGCTGGATCTCGATGAGCTGATTTATTCCGACATCATCCTTTTGACGCCGACGAAATACCTTTGTAAGGAAGACTGCAAAGGGCTTTGCCCCACCTGCGGTAAAAACCTGAACGAAGGCGACTGCGCTTGTGCAAAGCAGCAGACAGATCCCCGTCTGGAGGCTCTGCGGCAGCTGCTACAATAATTCCAGATAACCAAAGTTTTAGTTTAATATAAGGAGGTGCTGACGATGGCGGTACCCAAGAGAAAAGTGTCCAGTGCCAGACAGAATAAGAGACGTTCTAACGTGTGGAAGCTTAGCGCTCCTGCCCTTATGAAATGCCCGCAGTGCGGAGAGTATAAGACACCTCACAGGGTTTGCGGTAACTGCGGTTACTACAACGGCAGAGAAGTTGTTAAGAAGGAAGCATAATTTTGCCTGAAACAATAATTGTGCCAGATAGAGAAGGGGCATTTGCGTGCTCCTTCTCTATTGTTTTGTCGGGAACTTTTGCCGGTAACGGATAACGAAAGCGGCAAAACACGCGCATACTACCTGAAAACGGAAAGGAGAAAAGCTGTGGCAGTTGAAATTTTCGGTGTGGATCAAAACAGCCTTGCCGAGCGTGCCGGCATAAAGCCGCACGACAAACTCATTTCGATCAATGGGCACGACATCACGGATATTCTCGATTTCCGTTTTTACGAGACGAACACCCACCTGCACGTCGTTTACGAAACGGCGGAGGGGGAGCGGCGCGAAGAAAAATTCGTAAAGCCGCAGTACGGCGCGCTGGGCCTGGAGTTTGAAACGTACCTGATGGACCGGCAGCGTTCCTGCCGCAACAAGTGCGTGTTCTGCTTCATTGACCAGCTGCCGCCCGGCATGCGCGAGACGCTCTATTTTAAGGACGACGACGACCGGCTTTCGTTTTTGTTCGGCAACTACATCACGCTGACGAACATTGACGAGCGCGAGATCGACCGCATCATTGAAATGCGCATCAGCCCCATCAACATTTCCGTGCACACCATGAACCCCGCACTGCGCTGCAAAATGATGCACAACCGTTTTGCGGGCGACGCGCTGCGCTTTGTGCGCAAGCTGGCGGAGCACAACATCAAGCTGAACTGCCAGATCGTGCTGTGCCCGGGGCTGAACGATGGGGAAGAGCTGGAATTCACGCTTTCCGAAATGCACGCGCTCGGCGAGAGTTTACAAAGCGTCGCCTGTGTGCCGGTGGGCGTGACGCGCTACCGCGAAGGGCTGTATCCGCTTGAGACCTTCAACAAGGACACGGCGCGCGCGGCGATCGAGATCCTGGAGCGGTGGGGCGACCGGTTCAAGGCGGAGCGCGGCTCCAGAACCGTGTTCCCGAGCGACGAATTTTACCTCATCGCAAAGCGCGAGCTGCCGCCGTATGAATTCTATGAGGACTTCCCGCAGATCGAAAACGGCGTGGGCATGCTGCGCGACCTGGAGGAGGAATTCTCCTGGGCCGTTGAGGACGAGCCGGAGCGCGACATAAAGCGCCGCGTAACGATCCCGACGGGCGAGGGCGTGTACGAATTTATGGAGCATGTGATGGACTTTGCGCGCGAAAAATTCCCGGGGCTCGAGATCAACCTTGTCCCGGTGCACAACGATTTCTTCGGCGGCACGGTCAATGTGACCGGCCTGCTCACGGGGCGCGACCTTGTGAACCGCTTGAGCCGCGAAAACCTCGGCGACGCGATTTTGCTTGCGCCGTCTATGCTTATGGCGGACGAAGACATTTTCTTAGACGATATGACCGTGCAGCAGCTCAGCGAAAAGCTGGGCGTGCCGGCTTACAGAATGCATAAAGACGCCGCAGGCGAGCTTCAGGACATCTTGGGCGCTGCGGAGTAAGGAAAGAATAAAAGAAGGAGGAAAACCGTATGTCAAGACCTATTGTAGCCATCGTGGGCCGGCCGAACGTCGGCAAATCCACGCTGTTCAACAAGCTGATCGGACAGCGCCTTTCCATTGTGGAGGATACGCCGGGCGTGACGCGTGACCGCATTTTCGGCGAATGTGAATGGAAAAACAGAAAGTTTTCACTGGTAGATACGGGCGGCATCGAGCCGGAATCGAAGGATATTATCCTGTCGCAGATGCGCACGCAGGCACAGATCGCCATCGATTCTGCGGACTGCATCATTTTCGTGACCGATGTGCGCACCGGCATGGTCGCAACGGACCTCAACATCGCACAGATGCTCCAGCGCAGCAATGTGCCGGTCATTGTGTGCGTCAATAAGTGCGATACGCTGGGCGACCCGCCGGCGGATTTTTATGAGTTTTATAACCTCGGCCTCGGCGACCCTATTCAGGTGTCTTCCGTGCACGGACACGGCACGGGCGACCTGTTGGATGCCGTCCTCGAGCATCTGCCGGAGGAAAAGGAAGAGGAGGACGAGGGCGAGATCATCAAGGTCGCCGTCATCGGCAAGCCGAACGTCGGCAAATCTTCCCTTGTGAACCGCGTTTCCGGCGAAAACCGCTGCATCGTTTCCAACATTGCGGGTACGACGCGCGACGCGGTGGATACCACCATCGAAAACAAGTACGGCGTATTTACGTTCATCGATACTGCCGGCCTGCGCCGCAAGAGCAAGGTGGAGGATTCCATTGAGCATTACAGCAACCTGCGCGCCGAAATGGCGGTGGACAGGGCAGACGTGTGCGTCATCCTCATCGATGCCACGGTCGGTTTTACGGAGCAGGACTCCAAGGTTGCCGGCATCGCGCACGAAGCGGGCAAGGGCTGCATCATTGCGGTCAACAAGTGGGACGCCGTTGAAAAAGACGACAAAACCATGCAGGAATATAAGACGAAGCTTGAAAAGGACTTTTCCTTTATGTCCTACGCGCCGATCATCTTCATCTCCGCGCAGACCGGCCAGCGACTTGACCGCTTGTTTGAACTCATCCACAAGGTTGCTTCCAGCAACGCGATGCGCATTACGACCGGCACCTTGAACGACATTCTGGCACAGGCAACGGCACGCGTACAGCCGCCGACCGATAAGGGCAAGCGCCTGAAGATCTACTACATGACGCAGGCTTCTACCAGACCGCCTACGTTCATTTGCTTTGTCAATTCCAAAGAGCTTTTCCACTTCTCGTACCAGCGCTATCTGGAGAACCGCATCCGCGAGATCTTCAGCTTAGAGGGCACGCCGGTGCGCATGATCGTGCGCGAGCGCGGCGATAAGGCAGACTGACGGGGGGAAGGACTTGATCTACATGGAAAATTTCGGTTCTTTAATTTTACCGCTGCTGCTTTCGGCACTTGTGGGGTATCTGCTTGGCAGTATCAGCTTTGCCATTTTGCTGACCAAAGCGTTTGCGCACGAAGATGTGCGCGCGCACGGCAGCGGCAACGCGGGTGCAACGAACGTGCTGCGCGTGGCGGGCAAAAAAGCCTCTGCGCTGACGTTTCTGCTCGATTTCTGCAAGTGTGTTGCGAGCGTTTTGGTCGGCTATTTTCTTGTAAAGCACGCGTGCGTTGCAAACGGCGTGGACCCCGAAATGGCGCGCCTTGGCATGTATGCGGCGGGCTTTTGCTGCATGATCGGCCACATGTACCCGCTGTACTTCGGCTTCCGCGGCGGCAAGGGCGTTGTGACCACGGCTGCGATGATGCTTTTGCTCGACTGGCGCGTGTTCCTCATTTGCTTTGCGGTGTTCCTTCTGGTGTTCCTGAAAAAGCGCATGGTCTCGCTTTCGTCTATTACGGCGGCGGCGATCTATCCCGTTGTGACGTTCTGCATGACGTATTTTGTGGACTGCTGCGTGGGCGGGCTGCCGGTGCTTTACGTTGTAATGGCAACACTTGTGGCGGCACTGATCGGCGCTACCGTTATCATCAAGCACCGCGCGAATATTAAACGCATCCGAAACGGCACGGAATCTACGATCTCCTTTAAGAAAAAGTAAGTGTAAAGCGCGGTGCCTATACAGAAAAAGGCGCGCAAACGGCCGGATTTGGCACTTTTCGTTTACATAATCTTGGAAAAACCTTCCAAATAGCCTGTGGCTTCTTGACAATTTTTCCATTGTGTATTATTATGTTTACTGGTCATACTATATTTTGCGATCACTTTTTCTTTAAATAGATGCGGCAGTGTATGTTTTGTCTTAAACTGCCTTAGTTTTTTGCGCACGGCATTGGGCTTTTTTCGTACCCGCGCTGTGTAGCTGCCCAATCGGCGGCAGCCCGTTTCAGGAATAAATCAGTCGGTCACGGACCGGCGGGCATAACGAAAGATCCTACTTCGTGCAGCGCATTGCGGCGCTGTGTGGCGGCAGGCAGTGTGCTTTTGACTGCCGAGGATATGCCGCGCCCGCAGAAAGGAAAATTACAGTGGATAAATTTATCATCAAGGGCGGAAAGCGCCTGCACGGTGAGGTTGTCATCAGCGGCGCGAAAAACGCGGCTGTGGCGATCATTCCGGCCGTAGCCATGGCGGAATCTCCCTGCCGTATAGAGAACGTACCGAACATTTCCGATGTGAAGCTCAGTGCACGCATCCTGACCGCGATGGGCGCGACTGTGCGCTGGCTCGGCAAGAATACCGTGGAGATCGACCCGACCACCATCCACACGAACGTGGTGCCGAGCGAGTTGGGCCGCAAAATGCGCGGCTCTTACTACAATATCGGCGCTTTGCTCGGCCGCTGCTCCAAGGCCATTGTGCCGCTTCCCGGCGGCTGCGATTTCGGCGTGCGCCCCATTGACCAGCACATCAAGGGATTTAAGGCGCTGGGCTGCACGTACAGCCTCAACGACGGCATGATCGAGGTCTCCGCAAAGGAGCTGCGCGGTGCGCACATTTACCTTGACATGGTCACCGTCGGTGCAACGATGAATATTATCCTTGCAGCCGTAAAGGCAAAGGGCCTTACGGTTATTGAAAATGCCGCGCGCGAACCGCACGTGGTCGATCTTGCTAACTTCTTAAACTCCATGGGTGCGAACATCAGCGGCGCCGGTACGGACGTCATCAAGATTCGCGGCGTGGAGCATTTGAAGGGCATTACGTATTCGATTATTCCGGATCAGATTGAAGCCGGCACGTACATGGCGGCTGCGGCTGCAACGCGCGGCGATGTGCTTGTGAAAAACGTGACGCCGAAGCACCTGGAATCCATCACGGCGAAGCTGATGGAGATGGGTGTGACGGTCGTGGAATATGACGACGCGGTGCGCGTGCGCTGCGACGGCCCGCTGAGTAAGTGCAACGTGAAAACGATGCCGCACCCGGGCTTCCCGACGGACATGCAGCCGCAGATCGCGGCGCTGCTCTCCATTGCGCAGGGCACGAGTATTTTAAACGAGAGCGTGTGGGAAAACCGTTTCCGCTATGTGGAAGAGTTGAAGCGCATGGGCGCACAGATCACCGTAGAGGGCAAGAGCGCCATTATTGAGGGCGTGGAATACCTGAAGGGTGCACCGGTGCGTGCGACTGACCTGCGTGCGGGCGCGGCGATGATCATTGCCGGTCTTGCTGCGCATGGCGTGACGAAGATTGAGGACATTGAGCACATTCAGCGCGGCTATGAGGACATTGTGGAGAAGTTCGTCGGCCTTGGCGCGGACATGTATTTGATGCTCGATCCCACAAACAGCGATGCCGCAAAGATCGGTTAAAACCGTATACAGACCGTTTCGCCCCGACAAAAACCTTGTCAGGGCGTTTTTTATGAAAACAGGGAGGGTGCAAATGGCAGAGCTTTGCCCGCTGTTCAGCGGCAGCACGGGAAACAGTTATTATATCGGTTCAAAATCTTCGGGCATTTTGGTGGATATCGGACGCAGTTGCAAGCAAGTGACGACCGTCATGCAGCGCTGCGGTATAGACCCGCTTTCCGTGCAGGGCATCCTCATTACGCACGAGCACAGCGACCACATCAGCGGTCTGCGTGTGTTCGCTTCCAAATACCATATTCCCGTGTTTGCCTCTAAGGGCACGCTGGGGGCCTTGGAATCGATGGGAATTTTAAACGACAAATATCCCGCCTACACGATTGAAGACACGTTAGAGCTCGCCGGAATGCACGTAAACGCGTTCCGCACGCCGCATGACTGCGCGGAGAGCTTCGGCTACCGCATAGAAGCCGAAGACGGACACACCGTCACTGTCGCGACGGACATTGGACACATCACGCCGGAGGTGGAAGAGAATCTGCACGGCACAAATCTTGCGGTCATCGAATCGAACCACGATATCGGTATGCTGCGCACGGGACCGTACCCGTACAGCTTAAAGCGGCGCATTTTATCGGACTTCGGGCATCTCTCAAACACCGCGTGCGCCGACCTGCTGCCGGAGCTTTTTGAAGACGGCACAAAGCACTTTTTGCTGGCGCATTTGAGCCGCGAGAACAACACGCCGGACATTGCGCGGCAGACCGCCGTCTGCGGCATGCAGATGGCGGGCGTGGAGAACGCGGAGGACTACATATTGCAGGTCGCGCCGATCGAAAACCTGACCGGCGGCGCCATCACATTTTAACATAGGGAGACAATATGCTGGAGATAAAGCTGATTTGCATCGGTAAGCTCAAAGAAAAGTATTGGCGCGACGCCGTGCAGGAATACGCAAAGCGACTTTCCGCATTCTGCCGGTTCCAGATCATCGAACTGAGCGAAGCGCGCCTGCCGCAGGATCCGAATGCGGCGGAGATTGCAAAGGCGCTCGGCGAGGAATCGAAGGCGATTTTGGCGGCGGCGGGGCGCAGTGCGCTTTACACGCTGTGCATTGAGGGCAAGCTTGTCTCCTCCACGCAGCTCGCGCAGCAGATCGACGCGGCGGCCGTAAACGGGGAGAGCAGCTTAGCGTTCGTTATCGGTTCGTCACACGGGCTGGACGACAGCGTGAAGCAGGGCTCGAAGCGCATTTCCATGTCGCCGATGACGTTTCCGCACCAGCTGGCACGCGTTATGCTGTGCGAGCAGTTGTACCGCGCGTTTTCCATCAACGCGGGCACGAAGTACCACAAATAATTTGAATACGAAAGGTTGAACGACATGATTAAGATCGAACGCACAAGCGTCATGAACTTTGAAAACGCCATCAGAGGCGCACGCAACCCCATGAACAGCTGGGGCCGCATGGACAGCCACACCGAGCCGGACGGCACGTTCGTTTTCGGCGAAAACGACCTGAGCCTTGCAAAACGCTTGTGCAAGGCGGGTACGGATCACCGCAAATTCATCCGACAGATCTTCGTTTCGGTCGACCTCACCGCGCCGATCTACTGGTGGAAGGAATTCGACACGTATAAGGTGGGCACCGTGGCGAACTCCACGAGCACGATGCACAAAATTCAGGCGAAGACGTTTGAAGAAGCGGACTTCAGCTGTGACCGTATGGTGCCCGCGGCAAAGGAGAGCCTGATGCAGACCATTGGCGTGCTGGAAAAGCTGCGCGTGGAATTTGTGGAGACGAAGGACAAAGACCTTTGGTACAGCCTCATTCAGCTTTTGCCTTCGAGCTACAACCAGATGCGCACCTGTACCATGAACTACGAGAACATTGCGAACATGTATTTTGCGCGCCGCCACCACAAGCTGGACGAGTGGCACGTGTTCTGCGCATGGGCAGAGGAACTGCCGTATTTTAAGACGCTGTTTATTGAAAACGATGCGTAAAAAGGCGTAAAACACAGAAGATCGGTAGGTAAAATGCGCTGCCGGTCTTCTTTTTATTTCTAAAATGTGAATTTTTTGAAAAAACTGCCTCATCAGTAGTTTTTTTATTCCAAATCCCTTGACAAATTGCAAAAATAAAAATATACTAATATTACTTTCGACAGGATTAGTTGAAACAATATGGGATATGAAAATTGACAGGAGGATATAGCATGAAAAGAAAAAAACCATATATCCGTTTAACGAATTCCGAATTTGCGATGATGCAGCTCCTTTGGGAAGCCGGCCGTCCGTTGAACCGCGCAGAGATCATGGAGATTGCGCTGCGTGACCCGGAGAATCCGCTGTTTGCGAAGAATTCCTTCCACGTTATCATCAACAATCTGATCGGTTACCAGTTCATTGCAGCGTTCATCAACGATGGCCCCGGCAGAAAGAACGCCCGCCGTTTCGCGCCGCTGCTGACCCGCAATGAATATGCCGGCTTGCAGATCGCTACGACCGAGCACTACAAGCCCTCTGATATTCCGGAGATCGTTGCCGCTATCTTCAAGTACACGAAGGACGCGGACAAGGAAGAGCTTCTCCCGAAGATCGAAGAGGCTGTGCGCCGCTGCAAGTAAGCGGAAAACAACATACGCTATGAAGACGGCAGGGATTACTCTGCCGTTTTTCGTTTTTTACAGAGCATTCGACACGAAACGCTTAAATATACAGAATTATATAATTGTATGCAAATTTGATATAATGTGAAACGGAATTGACCGAACGGACTTTTAAAAAGGACAATAGTCATTGCCACAAAAGTACAATTAGTGAGCTTTTATATCATTTATTCCCGTTGTTTTCAAAAGAAAGAAGCGGAGATGCCCGGAAAAATCAGGGCGTCTCCGCTTTTTTGCGTGTAAATGGTGCTTAAAGCGTCAGCTTCATGCCGTCGTAGGAAATTTCGATGCCGTGCGGTGCGGCAAGCTCCACGAGCTCGTCGTACAAAAGATGACCGTTGTGCGAGAAGTGGTTCATCACGCAGTGGGTGTGTGGATCGATGAGGCCAAGCGCTTCGATCTCTTCCTTGAGGCGGATGACTTCCGGTGCGCCCATGTGCGTGCTTTTAAAGCCGCAGTCCTCATAGCCGAGCGTGGTATCAAAGCTGAAAAGGTCGGCAGGCTTTTTCTGCGCCTTGAAGTAGTCCCACACATCAGGGAAATAGTAGCCGCTGTCGTGCATATAGAAGATGGATTTATCCTCGCGCGTGTCGACGATGTGGTATACGAACGGCTGGTACGAGGGGTTCATGTGGTTGGCGGGCAGCGGCGTTACGCGGTAGGGGCCGGCTTCCACGGTCTCGAACGGCTTTAAAATGTGCCAGTGCATCGCTTTGTCGCTCTTTTCGTCGATCTCCCAATCGGCGCAGCGGCGGAAATAATCGTAGGTCTCCTGCGCGCAGTAGATCTCAAGCTCAGGGCTGATCATCTCGAGGCTATACACGGAGCCGCGCACGGTGAGCTCCTGCGGGTAGAAATGATCCATGTGAAAGTGCGTGATGAACAGATACTTCACGCGGCTGAGATCGAGATTGTTCATGAGCTTGTGCATGTAGGTATCCGGCGGCAGGTCGAGCAGAAGATCATCGTTGACGATGGCCTGCGAGCGGGTGCGGATGTTTTTGCCGCCGAGGCGCTGCGCCTCTAAGCAATATTTGCAGCGGCAGAATACGGCAGGCCAGCCCTCTGCGGCGGCGGTGCCAAGATATTGAAACTGCATTTTATACCTCCCAAAAATGAGAATAAACTTTTCTATTTGATTATACGGGCGAAAGGGCAGAAAAACAAGGGCAATTCCGTACAAGAAAAACGTCGTGCAGTACCGCACATAGCACAATGAAAAACGCCTAAAGCGTTTAAGCCTTAGGCGTTTGCCGGAAACGGAGATTTTTATGCGTCGATCTTCATATCGCCGTCCTTGACCCAGCCGATCTTGCGGAAAATGAGGTCAAAGACAAAAGAAAGCACAGCTGGGAGCACGAAGCAGATGAGCACAAGGCCCAGCCAGTCCGTAGCGGTAACGGCCGCCTTGGTGCCGGCGGCGATGTCGTTCAGCCAGCCGGTGTACACGCCAATCTGACCCACAAGGCCGCAGGTGCCCATGCCGCTGGAGATCGGTGCGCCGTTCATCTGCATGCCGAAAATGCATGTCGCGATGGGGCCCGTCACAGCGGAAGCGAGCGTGGGTGCAAGCCAGATGCGCGGGTTCTTGATGATGTTCGGCACCTGCAGCATGGAAGTGCCGATGCCCTGCGCAAAGAAGCCGCCCCAGCCGTTATCGCGGAAGCTGATGACCGCAAAGCCGATCATCTGCGCGCAGCAGCCTGCAACGGCCGCGCCGCCCGCGAGACCCGTCAAGCCGAGCGCCGCGCAGATGGCCGCGCTGGAGATGGGCAGCGTTAAAGCAACGCCGACGATGACGGAAACAAGGATGCCCATGAGGAACGGCTGCTGGGTGGTTGCCCACATGATGAGGTTACCGACGCTCGAAGCCGCCGTGCCGATGTACGGCGCGAATAAGTACGCGAGACCGCAGCCCGAGAAAATGGTGACGAGCGGCGTGACGATGATGTCTACCTTCGTCTTTTTGCTGACAAGCTTACCGAGCTCTGCCGCAACAATGGCGAGCACGAGCACCGCCAGAGGGCCGCCTGCACCGCCGAGCGTGTTTGCCGCGCCGCCGACCGCGACGAGCGAGAACAGCACGAGCGGGGGCGCCTGCAGCGCGTAGCCGATGGCGACCGCCATAGCGGGGCCGGCTGCGGACTTTGCGTAGCCGCCGATCTCATCGAGCAGCGGGATACCGAGCTGTGTGCCGAGCGTGGAAATGATGGTGCCGATGAGCAGGGAAGCAAAAAGGCCCTGCGCCATGGCGCTCATGGCATCGATAAAGTAGCGGTGCAGATACACCTTGACTTTGCTTTCTTTTTTGGAAGAAGTTCCCTCCATTTTGTTCAATCCTTTCTTTTTACGGAGCGCGAAAGGTTCTCCGGCGCTCCTGTTTTTTACGTACGTTGTACGCTGCGCAGAATACGCGAGAAAGAATCTATATTGACTATGTTGCCGTCTGCCTCTGTCCGTTTTCGGAAGAACGCTGCGCCGCCGGGGGATTCCCGGGCTATGTGGTCACAGCGGCCGCGTAGTGGCGGTACGTCGGCAGGCGGCCGTTTGGGTTACGCGTTAAAGAATACCACAAATTTCCCGCGTTTGCAAGGCGGCTGCAAAAAGACGGAGTTTTCCATAGTTTCCTTTGCAATGCGGGGCAAAATATGGTATACTATATTGCTAAGCGATTTACGGTTTAGACCGAAAGGGAGTTTATACATAAGTTGATTGAAAAGGAAGAAGTACAGTTCATTGAAAAAGTGGACGGCGTGCAGTTTAAAATGGCCGCGCCGTTTGATTTCTCGTTTTTAAAGCGATACGGCACGGTGTTCAAGGTCTACGACGACCAGGATTCCGGCAACATCTGCTTCGGCGTAAAAAATGAGGATGGCGAGCGCGTCTTTGTGAAGTTCGCCGGTGCGCCGACTGCGCGGTACACGGGGCAAAAGGAAGACGCGGTAGCGAGCCTAAAAAACGCTTCCGGCTTATATAAGGCGCTTGCGCACGAAAATCTCATTCGGCTCATCGACAGCTTTGAAGTTGGCGGCGGCTGGGCTTCGGTGTTCGAGTGGACGGATGCGATCTGCCTTGGGCGGCAATACCCGGAACAGCACGCGGCGTTTGTGAAATTGCCCACGGAAACGCGCATGAAGATCTACAGGGACATTCTGCGTTTTCAGAGCTTTGCGGCGAAAAAGGGGTATGTGGCGGTGGATCTATACGATTCGACCGTGCTGTACGACACAAAAAATCAGCGCACGCTGCTGTGCGACATCGATTTTTACCGCAGAGTGCCGACCGTAAACGATATGGGGCGGATGTGGGGCAGCACGCGATTTATGTCGCCGGAGGAATACGAGCGCGGCGCGGTGCTCGACGAAGTGACGAATGTGTACACGCTGGGCGCGATGGCGTTTGCGCTGTTTTCGGAATGCGACCGCAGCGCGGAAGCGTGGCCGCTGAGCCCGGAGCTCTATGATGTCGCGAAAAAAGCAGTAAGCGAAGAACGAAGTGCGCGCTATGAAAGCATAGACGCGCTGTTATATGCGTGGGAAGCTGCGCAAGGAGAGGAGTTTGCAAAATGAAATATGTTATCGGCGCCGACATCGGCGGCACGACCGTAAAGCTGGGCCTGTTTGAAGAGACCGGCAATTTGATTGAAAAATGGGAAATTCCGACCGTCATCGAGGGCGACGGCACAGCCGTGCTGCGCGACGTTGCGGCGGAGATCGTAAAATGCAGAGAAAAGCATAACATTCCCGCAGACGGTATTTTGGGCGTTGGCGCAGGCATCCCGGGGCCGGTGACGGCGGACGGCGTGGTGCACCGCTGCGTGAACCTCGGCTGGGGCGTGTTTGACGTGCGCACAGCGCTGGAAGAGACCGTAGGCCTGCCGGTCGTAGTCGTGAACGACGCGAACGCCGCAGCGATGGGCGAAGCCTGGAAGGGCGGCGGCAAGGGCAGCGAGAACGTGGTGTTCATCACGCTCGGCACGGGCGTTGGCGGCGCGGTCATCTCCGAAGGACACATGGCGGCAGGTGCAAACGGCGCGGCGGGCGAATTTGGCCACATGACGATCAACCCCGCAGAGCCGGAGGCGTGCGCGTGCGGCCGCCACGGCTGCGTGCAGCAGTATGTTTCAGCTTCCGGCATTGCAAGACTCGCGCGGAAATACCTTGCGTCGCACGACGAAGCAAGCACGTTGAGAGGCGTTGAGAAGCTTACGACGAAGGATGTGTTCGACGCCGCAAAAGCGGGGGACAGCGCTGCAAACGCGATTTTAGAGAACGTGTACGACGCGTTCGGCTACACGATCTCCGCGGTGTGCACCGTGGCAGACCCCGAGGTCGTCGTTATTGGCGGCGGCGTCTCGAAGGCGGGCGAGGTTTTAACGGAGGGCGCAAAGCGCGGTTTCCTCAAATATGCGTTTTACCCGAACACCGATGTTCGGTTCAATTTGGCCGTGCTCGGCAATGACGCCGGCATTTACGGCTGCTGCAAGCTGCTTTTGGACAGCCTTGCGTGATGCTTTGAATGGAAAGGATAGGGAGAAATGGATAATTCCAAAACAGAACTTTTTGAATCGATGCCGATCCCGAAGGCGGTCGTGACGCTTTCGGTGCCGTCGGTCATCAGTTCGCTCGTCATGGTCATTTACAGCCTTGCGGATACGTTTTTCGTAGGCATGATGAACGACCCGGTGCAGAACGCCGCCGTCACACTGGCCGCGCCGCTTTTGCTGGCGTTCAATGCCGTCAACAATCTGTTCGGCATCGGCAGCTCCAGCATGATGAGCCGTGCGCTTGGGCGCAAGGATTACGACACCGTGTATCGCAGCTCGGCGTTCGGCTTTTACGCATCGCTGATTTGCAGCCTGCTGTTTTCTTTGCTGTACGGCGTGCTGCAGTCGCCGATTTTAGTGATGCTCGGCGCGAATGCCGAGACGATGCAGGCGACGGCGGACTATTTGTTCTGGACCGTGCTGCTCGGCTCTGCGCCGTCCATTTTAAACGTCGTGTTGGCGTACCTTGTGCGCGCGGAGGGCTCTTCGCTGCACGTGAGCATCGGCACCATGTGCGGCTGCCTGCTGAACATTGTGCTTGACCCGATCTTCATTCTGCCGTGGGGATTGAACCTCGGCGCGGCGGGCGCGGGCTGTGCGACCTGCCTTTCCAATACGGTGGCATGCCTCTACTTCTTCGTGCTGCTGTTTGTGAAGCGCGGCAAGACGTATGTGTGCATTAAGCCATCCATGTTCCGCCCGTCGAGACAAATCGTCAAGGGCGTGTGCGGCGTGGGCATCCCAGCTTCCATCCAGAACCTTTTGAACGTGACCGGCATGACGATTCTGAACAACTTCACGTCCGCGTATGGCTCTGACCCGGTGGCGGCCATGGGCATCGCACAGCGCGTCAATATGGTGCCGTTCCAGATCGCCATGGGCTTTTCGCAGGGCATTATGCCGCTTATCAGCTATAACTACGCGAGCGGCAACATCAAGCGCATGAAAAAGACGTTTACGTTCACGGCGAAAATTTCGCTCGGTTTTATTTTGGTCGTGATGCTGGCGTTCGTGTGTGCGGCGGAACCCATCATCTCCATGTTCATGAAGAACGAGAGCATCGTCGCGTACGGCGCGGCGTTTCTGCGCGGCTTCTGCTTTGCGCTGCCGTTCTTGTGCATCGACTTTTTGGCGCTCGGCGTGTTCCAGTCGTGCGGCATGGGCATGAAATCGCTTGTGTTCGCCATCGTGCGCAAGATCGTGCTGGAGATCCCCGCGCTGTTCGTGCTGAACTGGCTGTTCCCGCTGTACGGCCTTGCGTATGCGCAGTTCGTCGCTGAGTTGATCCTCGGCACCATCGCCGTCGTCGTGCTTGTAAGAATGTTCCGTAGACTGGAAAAAGAGCATGCACAGCCGTATGTGAGCGATTCGGAAAGCGTGAAGTAACACCGTTCTGACGGGAAGCGTGGTTGAAAGTCTTTGATTAAACTTTCTTCAGAAAGTTTACGGGGACTTGGGGCAGAGCCCCGAGTCGTCGTCCGCAGACGGCGAAATCCTTTTGCCTAATAAAAAACTAGGAAAGTAGGTTCAAACGTCCGGTGGACGTTTGAACCGTAGGAAACCCAGTTGCATGGGTTTCCTAAACGACTCGGAAACGAGTCGTTAGAAAAGAATAACAGAACAGAGCATAAAAAAGAGGAATGGTTTTTACGCCGTTCCTTTTTGCATATACACCGAAAATAAGGCTTGACTTTTTGCTTGTTATCCACTATTATAAAAATAAGAATTATTACTATTTTAAAAGGAGGAGCAAAATGGATAATAAGGCGTTTTATAACTTGACATACGGCGTGTTTTTGCTGGCGGCAAAGGCGGGGGAAAGGGCGAACGCCTGCATTGTGAATACCGGCGTGCAGGTCGCGGGCAGCCCCGCGCGCGTGGCGGTCTCGGTGCTGAATACGAATTACACCAGCGCGCTTATCAAGGAAAGCGGGCGGTTCACGCTGAGCGTGCTGGACGACGGCTGCTCGTTTGAAACCATCAAGCACTTTGGTATGCAGAGCGGGCGCGACGTTGATAAGCTGGATGGCCTGCCGCTGCCGACGGACGAAAGCGGCGTGCCGTATCTGAACTGGAGCACCTGCGCACGGTTCAGCGGCACGGTGACGCACAGCATTGACCTTGGCACGCATACGCTTTTTATCGCAGAGGTGACGGAGGCCGAGGTGTGCAGCGACCGCGCCCCGCTGACGTATGCGGATTACCAGAATAAGCTGAAGCCGAAGCCGGAGAAGGTCGAGCGGGAGAAGAAGATCATCGGCTGGCAGTGCAAAATCTGCGGGTACGTGTATGAGGGCAGCGCGCTGCCGGAGAATTATATCTGTCCGCTGTGCGGGCACGGAACGGACGACTTTGAGCCGATTTATGAAGCGTAAAAGAAAAGGAACGGCGTAAAAAACCGTTCCTTTTTGCATGTTGTGTTTTGTTTTACAATGGGCACACCATAATATACTCTTCGTCCGTCTCTCGAACCGTGCGGAAGCCGAGCTTTTCGTAGAGCTTTGCGGCGCGATTCTCTTTTTGCACGGAAAGTGAAACGCGGTCGTATCCGGCTTCGCGAATCGCGGCGAGCAGGGCTTTTAGAAGCGCCGTGCCGATGCCGTGGCCGCGGTATTCATCGTATAACGAGACCGCGAGGGAGGGTGTTTCGTTGTCGATGTGGCCATAATCCTGCATGATGCGTGCCCATGCCGCGCCGATGATCTTGCCGTTCGCTTCCGCCGCTATGGCAAAATCACCCGTTCTGCCGAAGTTTTCCGTGTAAACCTGAAGCTCCGGCGTGCGGATAACGTCGCGCGGAGGCTTTTCGGCGCCCTTCGGGACAAAGATTGCTTCATAGAGGAAGCCATTCAGAAGGGGATATTCGGCAGGGGTGAACGGACGGATCGTGTAAAGCATACCGTCTCCTTACCGAATGGCTTTTTGCTTATCTGCAATGCGCAGGAAGATAAAGCCGAGCGCGAAGAACACCGCGAGACATGCCACGGCCACGTTGATGGTTCCGCCTGCAAGCTTTACAGCGGCGATGACCGCAGAGCCGAGGAAGGATGCACCCTTTGAGAAAATATCGTAGATGCCGAAATACTCGCCGGAGTTTTCCGCCGGGATGATCTTGGAATAGTAGGAGCGCGAGAGCGACTGAATAGAGCCCTGGAAGCAGCCGATGAAGAACGCCAAAATGGCGAAATGCAGGAGACTGCTGAGCATGAGCGCATACAGCGCGATGCCAAAATAGCCCGCGATGCAGACGAGAATGAGCGTGACGGTGCTGTATTTCTTCGAGAGTTTTGCAAAGACGAGCGAGCCGCCGAACGCGACGACCTGCGTTGCAAGCAGGAAAACGACCTGCCCGACCGTGTTGAGATTCAGGTCTGTGCCGATGTTGATGGCGTTATCGATGATGGTGCCCACGCCGTCTATGTAGAGGAAAAACGCGATGAGGAAGAACAGCACCTTTTTATCGTGCGTCGCGATGTTTTTGAGCGTCTGGAAAATTTTTGCGAACGCCTTGCGGATGTCGTGCCCCTCGGTCTCCACATAGTTGCGCTGCTTAAAGCCGCGGATGAGCGGGATGGTGACGAGCAGCCACCACACGGCGGTCACGGTGAAGCCGATGCCCTTAGAAAGCATATCCGGCAGCACGCCCACCATATCCGGGCCGAGCACATAGGCGATGAGCGCGATGAGGAACGGGATGCACGAGCCAATGTAGCCCCATGCAAAACCGTAGGACGAGACCTCGTCCATACGCTCTTCGCTGGTGACGTCGTTCAGCATGGAATCGTAGATGGTCAGCGACGCGCTGTAACAGATCTTCGTAAACACGAAAACGATGAGGAACAGCAGCCAGCCGGTGATGAAGCCGTTTAAGATGCAGCCGAAAATGCCGAGCGCTGCCACGGTGGTGAACAGCACCTTTTTCTTATCTTTGTGGTCGGCGAGCACGCCGAAGATCGGCCCTAAAAGCGCCACGATAACGGTGACGACCGCCACGGCGATGGAATAATACGCCGTTGCCTGATGCGAGGTGATCTGTCCCGGCGCAGTGCCGATGGCGAGGCTCTTGAACCAGATAGGGATGAGCGAGCAGGAGAGCATGGTGAACGCGGAGTTGCCCACGTCGTAGAGCACCCATGCGAATTCCTGTTCCGTCAGCCCGCGGAAGACCTTGAGCCGGTTGAGTGCGTGAAAAATTGATTTCATGTGAAGACCTTACTTTCTTTTTAAAATCAGGTGCGTGCTTTCGGTCTTACATTGTAGCGCCGCCCTGTTAAATCCGTGATGTCGGTTTGTAAAGGGAAAGAAAATTATGCACTGTGTCTATTTTATCATAGATACGAACAAAATGCTATAAAATTATTTTTGCATCGATAGAAATTCGGGCAGAATATAATACAATATACACAAAAAGAGCGGGGAGAACCTCGCTCTTTCCGAATTTATATGTGCGGTTTATGTATCGAGGCGCTCTAAATCGGCGCAGATGCGGTCGATGATCTCGTCCTGCATCATGTCGGGCGTGAGGGTCTGCTCGTTTAATGCGGGGGCGTAGTCCTTTTCGTTCCACCATCTGCGCATTTCCTCTTCGCCGAACTCCGTGCGCTTGTCCTTCGTTTGGTGGCGGCGGAGCGTCTCCTCAAACGGGAGGTCAAAATAGTACGCGCAGATGTTTTCGCCGTAGAGCGCTTTTGCGGCATCGAAAAGCGGGGTGTACCATCGGCTGTTCAAAATGCCTTCTAAAATGACGAGCTCGTTGTGCGCGTGGCCGTACTCAAGCAGCATGATGAGCACGTCGTTTGCGCGGGTGCCCGCGCCGTCGTTCGTCTTTAAGATGTCGCGGCGGATGACATCTTGGGACAGTAGCATGGTGTTTTTGCCGAACTTTTCCTGTAAAGCTCTTGCGATGGTCGTTTTGCCGCTGCCGCTGTTGCCGCGCAGGGTGATGAGTTTTTTCATGGGGTACGCTCCTTTATGCTTTTTTGATGGGATGGCGAATGACGGTTTTCCACTTTTCCGGCGCGATCTTGCGGGCATCGCTGAGGTAGATCTCGTGGTGCAGGCGCGCGGCGGTAAAATCGTTTATATAGCCGTTTTCGGCGAGGAACGCGTCCATCAGCGCCACGGTCGCGGGCTCGTCGTCAAATGCGCCGTGGTGCATGATCTGCACGCAAAGGCCCTCGTCGATCGTCAGAAACTCCGCTTTGCTGCAATCGAGCTTTTTCTTCTTTTCGGCGGTCTGCACGGCCCAGGCGAAGTCGTCCTGGGTGATGAAATCCGGCAGGCGGATGACGGAGACCCAGTGAAAAGCGGATTTATCGGCGTAATTGATGCTGTCCGTATTCTCCTGCCACCAAAAGCCCTCAAGCGGCGGCACGACGTACTCGAAAAAGCCCTCGATGCGGTGGTCGGTCTTGCAGCTCATTTTAAGCGTGTAGGCGACGGCGTACAAAACGCTGATGGCCTGCTGATACGCACCGTCCGGCTCGTTCGGGTCGCCGGTGCCGCGCACCGCAATGTAGTTTGCAGGCGGCACGGTGACGATCTCCGGCTTGTTTTTTGGCATGTAGAATTCTTTGTATTCTTTCTTAAAATCAAAGGGCATGGGAATCACCTTTCTGCGAATGATTTTGAATTTGCTCTAAGAAGGCCTCTGCCGCGCGGGAAAGCGGGGCGTGGCGCTTCCAGACGAGCGCGTGAGAAAGCGTCAGCGGCGGGTCGAGCGGGCGAAAGCAAAGCGCGGGGTCTAAGTTTTGGGGCAGCTGAGAATCGCTCGTCAAAAAATAGCCCAGCCCGTTCTGCACGAAGACGGCGGGGTCGCCGGTGACGATGTTGTACATGGCGGCGATGTTCATGCGCTCCATATCGGTCTGCGCCCAGTGCTCGATCTCCCTTTGCAGCCCGATGCGCCGGTGCATGATGAGCGGCACGGCGCACAGGTCTTCTTTTTGCACGCCTGCCTTTTGCGCAAGTGTGCAGTCGGCGGGCATCAGCAGCCCCCAACGCGCGGCGGAGTTTTTCAGCGGGAGATATTCGTATTTTACGGTGTCGATGGGTTCCAGTAAAACGGCGAAATCCAAGCTGCCGTGGTCTAAGCGCTCCGTGACGCCGGTGGCGTCGCTGCTGTAAAAATAAAAGCGCACGTCCGGGTGCTTTTGGCGCAGCGCGGCAGCCGCCTGCAAAATCTCTTTAAGCGGCGCGCCGCCAAGGCTGATCTCTCCGCGCAGGGCCGTGCGGTCGGCGGTGATCTCCTGCTCGGTCTTATCGAGCAGCGCGATGATCTCTTCCGCGCGCTTGCGCAGCAAAATGCCGTCCTCCGTCAGGGTGATCTTTCGCTTGCCGCGCACCAAAAGCGGACGGCCGAGCTCTGCTTCCAGCTCCATCAGCTGGCGAGAGAGCGACGGCTGTGCAATGTGCAGGTTTTCCGCTGCGCGCGTGATGTTCTCTTCTCTGGCGGTCATTAAAAAATAACGAAGCGACCGAATATCCATAGTTTCACCTCAAAATTAGTATAACAGGAAAGACCATGCGTTTCAACTATAATAAAGCATGTTATATAAGTATTTGCTATTGCTTTGCACGGGGCTTATAATAGCGAGGGAAAAAAGGTGAAGCTATTTATGGGTGAAAAAACGAAGAAGCAGCTGGATATGCTGCACGGGCCGATTTGGAGCCGACTGCCGCAGTTTGCGCTGCCGGTGGCGGCGACCGCGATTTTGGAGCAGCTGTTTAACGCGTCCGACGTGGCGGTGGTGGGCAATTTTACAGGAGAAGCGCGCACGGCGGCGGTGGCGGCCGTGGGGGCAAACAGCCCCATCATCGGGCTGATCGTCAATTTGTTCATCGGCATTGCGCTCGGCACGAATGTGGTCATCGCGCACGCTGTTGGACACGGTGACAAAAAAGACGTTGAAAAGGCCGTGCACACCTCCGTGGTGTTCTCCGTGCTCGGCGGCGTTTTGGTGGCGCTTTTGGGCGAGATCATCGCTGCGCCGCTTTTGGGGCTGCTCAATGTGCCGGAGGAGGTTTTTCCGCTGGCGCTTTTGTACCTGCGCATTTATTTTGCCGGCCTGCCGGTCATTTTGCTGTATAACTTTGAAGCGGCGATTTTCCGCAGTGTGGGGGAGACGAAGATCCCGCTCGCCGCGCTCGCGTCTTCCGGCGTGCTGAACGTGCTGCTCAATTTGTTTTTCGTCGCGGTGCTGCACATGACGGTGAACGGCGTCGCCATTGCGACTGTGCTTGCGAATGCGGTCAGCGCCGTGCTGCTGTACCGCAAATTGCGGCGCACCGCGCAGGTCATCCGTTTGGAGCCGAAAAAGCTGCGCATCGATCTTTCCATTTTAAAGCGCATTTTGCGCATCGGCTTGCCGGCTGGGCTGCAAAGCGCGGTGTTCGCGGTCTCGAACATCGTCATTCAGTCGGCCATCAACAGCCTTGGCACGGTCGTCATGGCGGCCTCGAGTGCAGCGTTCAATATTGAGGTCATTACGTATGATATTTTGAATTCGTTTTCGCAGGCCTGCACCACGTTTGTGGGGCAAAACTTCGGCGCGGGCGAGGTGCAGCGCTGTAAAAAGACGCTGGCGCTGTGCCTTTTGGAGGGCTTTGCTGCGCTTGCGGCGGCCATTACGGTCATTCTGCTTTTCGGCAAGCCACTGCTTTCGGTTTTCAACAACGACCCCGAGGTCATCGAAACGGGATATATCCGCCTTGTGATGGTCATGCTGTCGCACTCGCTGAGCCTTTTGTATGAGGTGATGAGCGGCTATCTGCGCGGGTTCGGCATTTCGCTTGCGCCGGCGCTTTTGACGATGCTCGGCGTGTGCGGCGTTCGTCTGGCGTGGGTCGCGTTCATTTTCCCGCAAAGCCGCACGTTCCGCACCATCATGACCGCTTATCCGGTGAGCCTTACGGTTACGGCGCTGCTCATTTTTGCGGCGCTTGTATGCTGCCATCCGGCGAAAAAATTTATAGAGAAGAGGAATAAAGCATGAATGATTTTGTGACCCTGAATAACGGTGTTTTAATGCCGAAGATCGGTTATGGCGTGTTTCGCATGACCGATGAAAGCGCGTGCGAGGAAGCGGTGGTGCAGGCTGTAAAGGCCGGGTACCGCTTGATCGACACGGCGGCAGCATACGGAAACGAAAAGGCTGTGGGGCGTGCGCTCTGCCGCTGCGGCGTGCCGCGCGAAGCGCTTTTTGTTACCACAAAGCTGTGGATTCCGGATATCAGCTATGAGGGGGCAAAGCGCGGCTTTGCGGCTTCTATGGAGCGCTTAGGACTTGATTATCTGGACCTTTTCGTCATCCATCAGCCGTATAACGACTGCTTTGGCGCATGGCGCGCAATGGAAGAGCTGTATGAAGCGGGAAAAGTGCGTGCCATCGGTGTAGATAATTACACACAGGATCGTCTGGCGGATTTTATTTTCTGGAACAAGGTGAAGCCCGCTGTGAATCTTTTGGAGTGCAACCCGTTTTTCCAAAGGGAAGACGAGCTGCAATATCTCCGCGGAGAAAATATCCTGATGCAGGCGTGGTCGCCGCTTTCTGCCGGGCAGAACGATATTTTCCACAACGAAACGCTGTGTGAGATCGGTGCGGCACACAAAAAATCCGCTGCGCAGGTCGTTTTGCGTTGGCTGACACAGCGCGGCATTGTGCCGCTTGTGAAATCCTCTAACCCGCAGCGTATGCAGGAAAATCTGGCTATTTTTGATTTTGCCTTGACGGAACAGGAGATGGAGCGGATCGCAAAGCTGGATACCGGCTGCACCTGCTTCCTTCCGCGCAACACGGGCGAAGCGGTGCAGGGCTTTTTAAAGCAAGCCGTGACCGGCGCTGCGCCCTCGGGCATGAAAGAGAAAAAGTGAGATTATTTACATAAAAAAAGAGCTGCCGAACCGCAAGGAACGACAGCTTTTTGTTTTTATGACCCCGTAGAGCGGTAGCGGCGCACGCCGAATTTCCAAAAGAGATAGCACGGCACGATAAACACGCAGGCGATAACGGGCAAAAGCATCGCGCGGGCGTCGTTGTGGCGGCCGATGAGGTACATCAGCGGGTAATACTGCACGAGCGCGTAGGGGACGATGTAGGTGCAGAACGTCAGCACGCCTTTGCCGTAGATGGAAAGCGGGTAGCGCCCGTGCTCGCGCATACCGTCTGTTAAAATATTGATGAACTCGAGTCCCTCTAATGTGAAAAAGCATAGCCCGGCGAAGATCAAATACACGCCTGCAAAAAGCACGATGCCGCCTAAAATCATGAAAATGAGCGTCATAACGCGCGCGGCGCACCAATCGATTGGGCAGTTTTGAAGCGCCCAGATCAGCAGGAAAATCGCCATAATGCCCTTGCCGAAGCGCTCTAAATCCATGCGGCTGCACAGGACGAGGAAAACCTCGTTGCGCGGGCGCACCAGAACGCGGTCGAACTCGCCGTCCCCGATCATGCGGTCAAACGTATCAAACCCACGGAAGAACAGCTCCGCGAGCGAGAATGATAACAGCACGATGGCGTAGCAGAGCGAAATCTCGGTGTACGTGAAGCCGTCCACCTGCTTAAACCGCATGAACATGAACTGCACGCCCCAAAAGCATGTGAGCGGTATAAATAGCTGCGCCAGTGCGGAAAGCAAGAACGAAGCCTTGTACTGCATTGCTTTCTTGATGTGGATAGACAGAAATTCAAAGTATAGTTTCATAGATGACCCCTTTCTTTGTATACTGCAAAACACGAACGATTTGCCGGGCAGCGGAACGACTTGTCGTTCCGTTTATCCTCCCTGAATTACTACCCGCTTCAGCGCATTTTTCATGAGGGTGTGACCGCCGAGCACCAGGACGAGCAGCCAGAAGATTTGTAAGCCTACGGCGAAAGCGGCGTTCGTGCCGGCAATATCGCCGCTGTACACGCGGTACGGCACGTTGCTTGTGGCAGCGAAGGGGGTCAGCTCGCAGATTCTGCGCAGTGCGGGCGGGAAGAACGGCAGCGGTACTACGCCGCCGCAGAGAAAATCTGCCAGTGTGAGCAGCAGGGAGCGCAACCCGGTGGAAGAAAGGGTATACATGGTGAGGACATAGATGAGCAGCGTGAACGCCGTGCTGTTCAATGCGCCCAGCACCATGGTGAGCAAAAATAGAAAGAAGGTGGGTAAATCTGTCGGCGCGGTCAAGTTATAGCCTGCGGGCAGAAGCGCCGCAACAACTAAGATTGGCACGGCACGCAATGCAACCTTGGAAATACGACCGGAGAGAGATTTCGTGTACCACATGGCGTAGAGGTCGACGGGGCGGCACAGCGAATACGAGATGCTGCCGGAGGTGATTTCCTCCAAAATGTCGCCGTCTAAGACCCACGAGGCGAACATGGCTAAAAACGCCTGCTGTATCCATGTGTAGTTGACGGTCGCCTGCAAGGTCATCGGAAAAGCGGTGGGGTCACTGCGGTAAAACGCGTGGTAGGCGAAGATGATCAAAAAGCCCCACGCAAATTGCGTGGAGATGCCTGCCAATGCCGCTGCGCGGTACTGCAAGCCCGTCACACAGCGCAGGCGGAAAAACGAAATGTATTTTTTAAGTTTCACGGCGCACCTCAAATATCAAACTGTTTGTAGAGCGCCGCGAGCGTTTCGTCAATCTGCCCGCTGCCGCCGCGCCGAATATCGTCGAGTGTGCCGTCTAATAAAATGCGCCCTTTGCCGATGAGCAGGACACGCTGCGCCAAGGCTTCTACGTCCTGCATGTCGTGCGTCGTTAAAATGACTGTGGTGCCGCGGCGCTTGTTCATATCAAGCACGAATTCGCGAACGGCGATCTTCGATACCGCGTCGAGCCCGATGGTGGGTTCATCCAAAAACAAGATGCGCGGGTCGTGCAGCAGGGAGGCGGCGATCTCGCACCGCATACGCTGCCCGAGCGACAGGCTGCGTGTCGGGGTCTTTAAGAGCTCCGATAAATTCAGAAGGTCGGTTAAATCCCGTAAATTTCGCTTGTAAACATCTTCGGTCACGGCGTAAATGTCACGGATAAGCTCGAATGAATCAATGACGGGCACGTCCCACCATAATTGACTGCGCTGCCCGAATACAACGCCGATCTGCGAAACATGCGCGCGGCGGTCTTTCCACGGCACGCGCCCGTCGATGACGCAGGTGCCGCTGTCCGGCGTTAAAATGCCGGAGAGAATTTTGATGGTGCTGCTTTTTCCGGCACCGTTCGGGCCAATATAGCCCACGGCCTCGCCGTCTTCAATACGGAACGAAACGTCGTTTAGGGCGTGAATTTCTTCGTACTCGCGGCTGAAAAATGCTTTTGCGGCGTTTTTAAAGCCTGCGTTTCGTTTTCGCACGCGGAAGGTCTTTTGTAAATGTTCTGCCTGAATCATGGTATACTCCTCTTTTCCGTTAACGGTACGGACTTTCGGGCTAAAGCGAACACAGAAACTGAAACACGGGCTATCAGTTTAATACAATTTTTATAAAATGTCAATAATTTGCACAAAAGAATTCTGAAATTCTATTACAAAAAGTGAAATTATGGCGAAGACGCTTTTTTCGGTATCTTTATATATAAACAGGAATTTGGCACTGTGGAGCCGGAAATGCTAAAAGAAGCTTCAAAACGGATGCCGACCGGGAAGAATTCGCACATTCACAAAGTATTTACAAATTTTGGTGTTGACATTTCCTGACCTTTGCAGTATAGTATAGACAAGGGTTAGCACTCAGGGACATAGAGTGCTAAAACCTGAGAGGTGCAAGTATGGAACTGACAAAACGCAAACAAAATATACTTGCCTCGATCGTAGACGGATACATTCGCACGGGCGAGCCGGTGGGCTCCAAGTCCATTGCGGAAAAAGCAGGTGTTTCTTCCGCAACGGTGCGCAATGAGATGGCAGAGCTTACGGAGCTGGGGCTTTTGGAACAGCCGCACACCTCCGCGGGGCGTGTGCCTTCACAGGAAGGCTACCGCGAGTTTGTAGATGCGCTGATGCAGCCGAAAACGTTAACGGAAGCCGAAAAGCTTACGATAGACGCGATGCTTGCAAAAAGCGCGTTTGACCCGGAACGATTATTGCGTGGCGCGGCGAAAACGCTGGCGGCTTCTACACGGTACCTTGCGTTGAGCACCACGCCGAGCGGCGCGGATGCAAAGATCAAGGCGGTGCAGTTCGTGCAGACGAGCCGCCGCACCGCAATGCTCATTATGATGAGCAGCGCAGGTACCATGAAAAACAAGGTGTTTCACTGCGACTTTGATCTTTCAAACGAGATTATGCGCATTTTCTTCCGCGTGCTCAACGAGCGCGTGACAGGGCGCGACGTGGCGGAGATCAACCGGGCATTTGTGCAAAACCTTGCGATCTCGCTGGGCGATATGGCGATTTTGATGTCGCCGGCGCTGGCGGCGCTTTTGGAAGTGGCGCTTGAAACGATGCAGACGGAAATTTCCGTAAGCGGTCAGATGAACCTGCTGTTCTACCCGGAATACAAGCTTGGCGGTGCACGCCGGGTGATGGATATTCTGGAAAGACGGGAGCTTTTGACAGAACTTCTCGCAGGCAAGCAGAACCGCACGCAGATCAAGATCGGCACAGAGACCGGGCAGAACGCCTTGGCGGAATCGTCGGTCATTTGCTCGCGGTACAGCGTGAACGGCAGAGATGCCGGCGCGGTCGCGGTCATCGGCCCGATGCGGATGCAGTACGCACACGTCGCGGCACAAACAGCTTATGTCGCAGATCGCGTTGGCGAAATGCTTACGCGCATCATGCGGGAAGAATAGAGAAAGGGGCGTTGCCAGATGGCAGAGGAAAAGAAGCCTGTTCAGGAACCTGAGCAGGAAGCGAATACCGAGCCGGCAGAGGAATCTGCAAAGGCTGCGGAAAAGGAAAAGAAGAAAAAGAAGGGCGAAAAGGTCCCGAAAGAGGATTACGACCGCTTGCAGGCGGAATTTGACAGCCACAAGCAGCAGCACCTGCGCGTGCTTGCCGAGTATGATAACTTCCGCAAGCGTTCCGCAAACGAAAAGAACGCTGTTTACAACAACGCCGTTTCCGATACGATCAACGCCATTTTGCCGGTGGCCGATAACATCGACCGTGCGCTGGCACAGGAAAACGCCTCCGCAGAGGATATGAAAAAGGGCGTTGAGATGATCGCAAACCAGTTTAAGGCGAGCTTTGAAAAGCTTGGCATCCGCGAGGTCGGTCAGGTCGGCGAGCCGTTTGACCCGGCGCTGCACAACGCAGTGGCGCACATTGAAAGCGACGAGCTTGGCGAAAACGTCATCTCCGCGGTGTTCCAAAAGGGCTACATGCTGGGCGATAAGGTCGTAAGACACGCCATGGTGCAGGTAGCAAACTAAATCAGCAAACAACCATTTATATAGTAAATTCAGAATTCACACACTCAGTTGAGTTAAAGGAAGGTAATGGATATGGCAAAGACAATTGGTATTGACCTTGGTACAACAAACTCTTGCGTAGCGGTTATTGAAGGCGGCGAGCCGGTCGTTATCGCAAACGCAGAAGGCGCAAGAACCACCCCGTCCGTTGTGGCGTTCTCCAAGACAGGCGAGCGTATGGTCGGTCAGGTCGCAAAGCGTCAGGCTATCACGAACCCGGACCGCACGATCTCTTCCATTAAGAGAGAGATGGGCACCGACCACAAGGTAACGGTAGACGGCAAGAGCTACACCCCGCAGGAGATCTCCGCAATGATCCTGCAGAAGCTGAAGGGCGACGCAGAAGCATACCTCGGCGAGAGCGTTACAAGCGCTGTCATCACCGTTCCGGCATACTTCAACGATGCACAGCGTCAGGCAACGAAGGACGCAGGCAAGATCGCGGGCCTCGATGTAAAGCGTATCATCAACGAGCCGACGGCAGCAGCACTGTCCTACGGCATCGATAAGGAAGACGACCAGAAGATCATGGTTTATGACCTTGGCGGCGGTACGTTCGATGTTTCCATCATTGAGATGGGCGACGGCGTGCAGGAAGTTCTGGCAACGGCCGGCAATAACCGCCTGGGCGGCGACGACTTCGATAAGCGCGTCATGGATTGGATCGTCAATAGCTTCAAGGTCTCCGACGGCATTGATCTTTCCGGCGACAAGATGGCGATGCAGCGTATTAAGGAAGCAGCAGAGAAGGCAAAGATCGAGCTTTCCGGCATGACGAGCGCTTCCATCAACCTGCCGTTCATCACGGCGGACGCAACCGGCCCGAAGCACCTTGACCTTACGCTCTCCAGAGCAAAGTTCAACGAGCTCACCGCAGACCTCGTTGAAAAGACCATGGGCCCGGTCCGTCAGGCACTGAGCGACTCCGGCCTCTCCATCAATGAAATCAACAAGGTCCTCATGGTCGGCGGTTCCTCCAGAATCCCGGCTGTTCAGGAAGCTGTTAAGAAGCTCATCGGCAAAGAGCCGTTCAAGGGCATCAACCCGGATGAGTGCGTTGCCATTGGTGCTGCACTGCAGGCAGGCGTTCTCGGCGGCGAGGTTCAGGGTCTGCTGCTGCTCGACGTTACCCCGCTTTCCCTCGGTGTTGAGACCATGGGCGGCGTGATGACGAAGATCATCGACAGAAACACCACCATCCCGACCAAGAAGAGCCAGATCTTCTCCACCGCAGCAGACGGCCAGACGCAGGTTGAGGTCAACGTTCTGCAGGGCGAGCGTGAGTTTGCACGCGACAACAAGCAGCTGGGCCTCTTTAAGCTCGACGGCATCGCTCCGGCTCCGCGCGGCATTCCCCAGATCGAAGTTACATTTGATATCGATGCAAACGGTATCGTAAACGTATCCGCTAAGGACCTTGGCACCGGCAAGGAGCAGCACATCACGATTTCCTCTTCCTCCAACATGAGCAAGGAAGACATCGATAAGGCTGTTAAGGCAGCTGAGCAGTTCGCAGAGGAAGACAAGAAGCGCCGTGAAGAGGTTGAGACGAAGAACAACGCCGAGAACCTCTGCTACCAGGCGGAGAAGCTCGTAAACGAGAGCGGCGACAAGCTGGAAGAGGCGGACAAGACCGAAGTGAACAACAAGGTTGCAGCCCTGAAGACCACCATGCAGAACGGCACGGTCGAGGAGATCAAGTCCGGCATGGATGAGCTGCAGAAGGCGATTTACGCGGTCAGTGAGAAGCTGTATAAGGCAAGTGCACCGCAGCAGGGCGAGCAGGCAGCCCCGGGCGCAAACCCGCAGCAGGGCGGTCAGAACCCGAACGGTGACGTCTACGACGCAGACTACAAGGACGTCGATTAAGTTTTATAAATGACACGTTCAAAAGTGCAAGGGGAGCCGAAAGGCGTCCCTTGCCTTTTGGAGTTTGCGAGGAGATGACAGCGGATGGCGGACAACAAAAGAGATTATTATGAAGTGCTTGGGGTCGATAAGAGCGCAACAGACGATGCGATTAAAAAGGCGTACCGCAAGCTTGCAAAGCAATACCACCCGGACTTGAATCCCGGAGATAAAAATGCGGAAACGAAGTTTAAGGAAGTCAACGAAGCGTATGAGGTACTTTCTGATAAAGACAAGAAGGCGCGCTACGACCAGTTCGGCTTTGCGGGCGTAGACCCGAACTTCGGCGGCGGCGCGGGCGGCGGAAATCCGTATGCCGGCGGCGCAGGCGGTTTTGATTTTACCGATATTTTCGACAGCTTCTTCGGCGGCGGTTTCGGGGGCGGCGGACGCCGTGCGAATCCGAACGCACCGCGCCGCGGCAATGACGTAGAGGCAAGCGTCACCCTTTCGTTTGAGGAAGCGGCAAAGGGCTGCAAGAAAAATGTGACCTACCACCAGATCGAAAATTGCCCGGATTGCAACGGCTCCGGCGCGGCCAAGGGCACAAGCCCCAAGACCTGCCCGAACTGCGGCGGTTCCGGCCAGGTGCGCATCAACCAGCGCACACCGTTCGGCGTGGTGCAGTCCACAAGCACTTGCGACCGCTGCCATGGCAGAGGCCAGATTGTCGATACCCCGTGCAAAACGTGCGACGGCAAGGGTAAGATCCGCCGCCAGAAGACGATCGAGATTTCCGTTCCGGCGGGTATCGACGACGATCAGATTCTGAATGTCGGCGGCAAGGGCAATGCCGGCTCCAACGGCGGTCCGAACGGCGACCTGCACGTATACATTACAGTTCGTCCGCATGCCATTTTCACGCGCCGCGGCAACGACGTTTGGTGCGATATGCCAATCACGTTCACGCAGGCTGCACTCGGCGCGGAAGTCACGGTGCCGACGCTCGACGGTAAGGTGAGCTACACCGTACACGAGGGCACGCAGCCGGGCGACGTGTTCAAGCTCAAGGGCAAGGGTATTCAGAGCATCAACGGCAGAGGACGCGGCGACCAGTACGTGCGCGTGACCGTTGAAGTGCCGAAGAACTTGAGCAAGCGCCAGAAGGAGCTTTTACAGGAATTTGCGCAGAATGATGATGAAAAGAATTATCAAAAGCGCAAAAGCTTCTTCTCCAAGATCAAGGACATCTTTGAAGAATAAAATATAAGCGAAAATATCCTCCGTTCTGTAAAGGGCGGGGGATATTTTGCTGTCTTTATGGGTGTAAAACTCTTGTATAAACCAATTTGTTGTAGTATAATTACACAAAGGTCACTGCGGCATATGCGAGGTGCCGATTGGGATAAGAGGAGACATTGCACTTGAAGAAGCAAACTGTAAATGTCAAAAAAATTGTGGATAAAAAGACGCTGCGCAGTCTATCTGGCGCGGTTTTGGCTGCGCTGCTTGTCATCGGCATTTTGGTGCCGGTGGTGTTTACGGCGGTGCAGGTCGGATTGTTTTCCGGCGAGCCGCAAATGGAATACGTTTCTACGGTGACGGACCCTGAAGCGCCGCTGCTGCGTGTGGCGAGCGACTATGATTTCTGCCCGAACTCCTACTATAACGAAAACGGCGACCTTTCCGGGCTTTATATCGAGATCGTCACCGAAGCCGCGAACCGCATGAATATGCGCATTGAATTCAAGACCGGCACATGGCTCGATTGCCGCCAGATGCTGACGGACGGCGACGTGGATGTGCTGCTTGGGTTGGAGATTTTCTCCAACATGGAGGGCACGCTGCGCACGATCCCCATCTGCTCCGATGAGCTGCGCGTGTACGGCAAGGACACCATAGACAGTGCGGCTTCGCTTGCGGGCAAACGCGTGGCGCTTATGGCGCGCTCCGTTATTGAAACGACCTACGACCTGCAATGCGAATACGTGGAATACTACACGAATACCGAGATCTTACAGGCGGTGGAAAACGGCGATGTTGATTATGCCATCTGCCACAGCGCAGTCTCATCTAAGATCATCGAGAAAAACGGGTTCGATTTGCAGGCCAGCTTGACGGTTTCCAAAAGCTATCCGGCGCTTGCCGTGGACGACGACCGCCCGAAGCTGAAGGAACAGCTGAATGAAGCGCTGCAAAGCATGTCTGAAGACGGCACCATCGGCAAGCTGCAAAAGAAATGGATCACCGAGTTCACGCGCAACCGCTCGCTTTCGTTCGTGCTGCAGAATAACGCCATGTTCTACATCACGTTCCTCTTTGCCATTTTGGTTGTGCTGTGCGTGTGCATCGCCTTTCGTGTGGTCGATAAAAAGCAGGCGGAGTATATCAAATCACTGCTCGATTACCAAAATCAGCTTAAAATCTCAAACGATGAAGCCGTACGCGCCAACCGCAGCAAGAGCGTGTTCCTCTCCCACATGAGCCACGATATCCGCACGCCGATGAACGGCATCATGGGCATGGTGGAGCGCATACGCAGAAATGAAAACGACCCGAAGGTCGTGGAGGACAGCCTGAAGAAGATCGACGCCGCCTCCGGGCATTTGCTTTCCCTCTTAAACGATGTGCTTGATATGAGTGCGCTGGAGCAGGGAAAGGTGAAGCTTGAAAGCCGTCCGTTCGATTTAAAAGCGGAGCTGCACGATATTCGAATGATCGTCGGCGAGCAGGAAAACGAGAAAAACGTCACGTTTGAGATCCATGCGGATAACCTCACGCACACAAAGCTCATCGGCAGCCCGCTGCACCTTAGACGCATTTTGCTGAACCTCATCAGCAACGGCATCAAGTATAATAAGCCATTCGGGCGCGTGAATCTCACCGTGCAGGAGATGCGCGCGGAGGGTGTGCACGCCACATACCGCTTCATCGTGCAGGATACCGGCATTGGCATGAGCCCGGAGTTTTTGAAGGAGCATCTTTATAAGCCGTTCACGCAGGAAAACGACAACGTGCGCACGGTGTATCAGGGGACGGGCCTCGGCATGTCCATCGTCGATCAGCTCGTAAAGGGCATGAACGGCACCATCTCCGCAGAAAGCGAAGTGGGCGTGGGCACGGCGTTTATTTTGGAGTTGCCGTTTACCGTGAACGATTCGCCCGAGGAGGACGCAAAGAAAAACGCGCAGGCAGCAGATATTTCCGGCATGCACATTCTGCTTGTGGAGGATAATGCGCTGAACCTTGAAATTGCGCAGAGCATGCTGGAGGATGCCGGTGCAATCATTACCACAGCGGAAAACGGTAAAATCGCCGTGGAAACGTTTGAGGCCGCGCCGCCGTACGCGTTTGATGCGATCTTAATGGATATCATGATGCCCGTCATGGACGGACTCAACGCCACGCGCGCCATTCGTGCGCTTTCGCGGAGCGACGCCTACACGGTGCCGATCATCGCGATGACCGCAAACGCGTTCGATGAAGACCGCAGAAAGGCGATGGATGCCGGTATGGACGAGCACCTCACAAAGCCGATCGACCCGAAAGCCGTGTGCGCGGTGCTTGCAAAATACCACAAATAACCGTATTTTCTGCGCATTTGCGCGATAAAACCAGAAATAGAGAAAGAGCTTTTCTGTATGGGAAAGCTCTTTTTTGTTGCAGCCCGACAATTTTTGTGCATTTTTTGTTGCAATCCAGCACGTTTCGGACTATAATAAATAGCAGAAATCAACAAATGGAGGTTGATAAAATTGAAAAAGAGAATATTTGCGCTGTGCAGCGCCTTGCTGCTCAGCCTGACCATGTTCACGGGCTGCGGCTCCAAGCCGGCAGCGGAAAGCACCGCGGGCGAGCCGGAATCGACCGCAACAGCCGCACCGACGGCGGAAGCCGAATCCTCTGCAGCGGAATCCACTGCGGAGCCCACGGAAGCGCCTTCAACGGAACCGGCAAACGTAAACCTGCTCACCGGTCTGCCGACCCTGACAGACGGCGCCATCGGCAAACGCCCCGTCGCCGTGATGGTGAACAACGTAGACGCTGCCCTGCCGCAATACGGCATCTCCGCCGCTGATCTTATCTTTGAGCTGCCGGTGGAGTACGACTTGACCCGCTTGATGGCGGTGTACGGCGACTACACGCAGGTGCCGGATGTTTGCTCTGTGCGCAGCTGCCGCTACTACTACCCGATCCTTGCAGTTGGGTTCGACGCGGTCTACGTGCATTGGGGAATCAATCCTACTGTTGCTGTGGATACAATTAATAGCATGGAAATTGACCATTTTGATGGAGATTCTTACGGATCTGGTAAGTACTTCGGGCGTGATAAAGATCGTCTCAGTGCTGGCTATGCGCTGGAACATACTGGTGTGTTCTACGGCACAAAGGTGCCTGAAATGCTGGAAGACAATAATGTCCGCACCGATTTGAAGGAAGATAAAACAGGCACTGCGTTTAAGTTTGTTGAGATGGACAAAAACGCTGCTCCGAGCGGGGAAGATGCGAAGAATATCCGTGTTGACTTCGGTGCGAATTACAGTACATTCACCTATGATGCGGACAAGCATGTGTACATGAAAAACTATCAGAACAAGCCGCATATGGACAGCAAAACAAACGAGCAGCTTCAATTTGAGAATCTTATTATCTTGGAGACAAAAATTACACCATATCCAACAGATAGCGTTCTGAAGTATGTTGACTGGGAAGGTGGAAATAACGCCAAAGGTTATTATATTTCGGAGGGTAAAGTTCAAGATATCACTTGGTCTAAAGCTGATATGTATGATTACCTCAAGCTGTATGATACAAATGGTAATGAATTGCAGATCAACAGAGGAAAATCTTATATAGCATTTGCAAATGCAGGCAACTGCAAGGTTGAAGGGTAAAATTTAACAGACAAACTCCCCGTCGAGCGCATGATGAATGCGGTTCGGCGGGGAGTTTTTATTGTTGATTTTATAGATGATACTTTACAGCGCGCACCCTGTCCACCAAGTGGAAGCATTTTCAGAAATTTCTTCATCCATTTTTTCAATACTGACATTCATTTCTTTTGCAAGAGATTTGATCAGCATTCTAAATTTTCCGGCATATGTTGCAGTGTTCCTATAGTTCTGGCCAAAATGAGTGCTGGATTTGCGATGAATAGATTGTATTTCTTGTTTGAGGTATTCGCTGATTTCATTTTCATTCTTCTGGATCGTGGTGTGCGTAAGAATATAAGAGACCGCGCTTTTGAAGCTGTGCTTATAAATAAACTGATACTTACGCATGCCTTCAATTGTCCAAAATGTATCGTATAGAGGGACTCTATATGCTTTAATCCATTCCCACATGATTTCGGGGTCATTGACATTTGGCTCTTCAGTGTGACAGCGATTATACAGAAGAACTAAGTTCTCAGGTGCGTCTTTTCCGCCGAGTGCATAAGGGGTGATGTGGCAGCGCTCCAATGTGCGTGTACATCCGCAGCGCCAGCATCTTTCACTGGCTTCGGCCCAATCCACACTTAGTTCGCATTCATCCTGATACTTTGACCAATAGGATATGATTTCTTCTTTTGTGGTTTTTATAGGTTCTCTATTACTCATAAATCCTCCGTATAAAAAGTAATCGCATCGCAGATGGAGCGATGTTTTTATATATCAATTCAATTACTTGCTCGGTGCGCCCGGGCGGAAAGCGGAGATGCCTTAAAGCAGCAGTGCTGCTGCTTTAAGGCATCTCCGTGGATGTATCTTAGGGGCTTTGCATATTTTTCGAGATCACCGTCCTGTATGCCAAATGTTACGATCTGATTTTCAAAATCTTCTATTTTGCTCATGGCTGTACTCTAAAAGGTATTTCACATCTATATTACGATAATTATACATGCTTTTACGGAAAAGTAAAGTTAAGAATTGAAAATCAACCAAAAGCTTGGAAAATGCAGGTCTTCGGTTGTTTTAAGGATATGAATTATTTAAAAGAATCCAATGAAATTCCGTTTGCTTTTAAGAACTTAAACTGCTTAAGGTCGCTTATGTAATTTTCGTATTTATCATAATTGAGGCAACCTATTGCTCGAAGTGTTGAATAGGCAGCCATGATTACACCGGTAAGTGCAAATAATAACAGGATAACAAGGACAGATAGTTTAAATAATGTTTCGAGACCAATACCGTTAGCAATTTTGTCAATATTGTATCCCATAATAGCGGTAAGGAAAGGAAGCAAAAAATATATTATCTTTTTGGTGTGTATAAAGGGATTAACTGATTTTTGGGCTTCTTTTGCTAATTCAATTAACTGATCAATTGCGTTAGGGTCGTTGACGTCGATTTGATAACGTGTTAATACTGTTGTCAACACATCCATGCGTTTGCGGATATAGGGCATGCTTCGGGTTTTGATTCGCAATTCGACATCTCGGTGAGAAGAGTCGCATATTGGCGCGGAAGATAAGATGATCATTAAAAGAGCGGAAATAATAATGCCAATTTGAAAGTGTAAAATGTAACAAATAATTAAGGGTAACGAACAAATAATTGAACCAATAGCTGAGACTTTTTCTGACAAAGAAAGTTGGTTAAAAGACGGAAATTTCTGGATTTTTTTAAGTGAGCGTTTATACTCTTCAAAGATAAGGCGCGGGTACATTTAATAACCTCCATTTTTCTATTTGTACGTTATTTCAGTAATCAAGTATTGAATCTCAATTAACAAAAAATTGATTAAAATGATGCTTCTCTGTCATTTATCGCCATTTTGCTGCGATTTAATAAAACAACTGCCGGAAGCCCGCGTAGATACAGGCTTTCGGCAGTTTTGCTTTTAGATATTATTCAAACTCGATCGTTGCCGGGGGCTTGCCGGTGCAGTCGTAGAGGACGCGGTTGACGTGCTGGACCTCGTTGACGATGCGGCTGGTGACGGTCTGGAGCAGCTCCCACGGGATCTCGGCGGCTTCGGCCGTCATGAAATCGGTGGTGGTCACGGCGCGCAGGGCCACGGCGTAGTCATAGGTGCGCTCGTCGCCCATAACGCCTACGCTGCGCATGTTGGTCAGCGCGGCGTAGTACTGGCTGATGCTCTTATCGAGGCCGGCTTTCGCGATCTCCTCGCGCCAGATGGCGTCGGCTTCCTGCACCATCTTGACCTTATCCGGCGTGACTTCGCCGATGATGCGGATGGCAAGGCCGGGGCCGGGGAACGGCTGGCGGCTGACGAGGTATTCCGGCAGACCCAGCTCACGGCCGGCCTGACGTGTCTCGTCCTTAAAGAGGTCACGCAGCGGCTCGACGATCTCCTTGAAATCGACGTAATCCGGCAGACCGCCTACGTTGTGGTGCGACTTGATGACGGTGCTTTCGCCGCCGAGGCCGCTTTCCACGACGTCGGGGTAGATGGTGCCCTGCGCGAGGAAATCGACGGCGCCAATCTTCTTTGCTTCTTCTTCAAAGACGCGGATGAACTCTTCGCCGATGATCTTGCGCTTTTTCTCCGGCTCAGATACGCCGGCGAGCTTATCGTAGAAGCGCTGGCGAGCGTTGACGCAGACGAAATTGAGCTCGAACTGGCCGTTCGGGCCGAAGACCTCGCAGACTTCTTCCATCTCGTTCTTGCGCAGCAGGCCGTGGTCGACGAATACGCAGGTGAGCTGCTTGCCGACGGCTTTAGAGAGCATGGCTGCCGCAACGGAGGAATCAACACCGCCGGAAAGGGCGCACAGCACTTTGCCGTCACCAATCTTCTCACGCAGCGCCTTGACGCTCGTCTCGACGAAGGAGCCCATTTCCCAGTCGCCCTTGCAGCCGCAGACGTTGTAGACAAAATTGTGCAGCATCGTCTTGCCTTCCGGCGTGTGGAGCACTTCCGGGTGGAACTGGAAGCCGTAGAGGTTCTTTTCCGGCAGCTCGATGGCGGCGACCGGGCAGTTATCGGTATACGCGGAGATTGTGAAGCCTGTGGGCGCGGTCTCGGCGTAGTCGTTGTGGCTCATCCAGCAAATGGTCTCCGGGCTGACGTTCTCAAAGACTTTGGACTTGGTATCGACGTGAACCAGCGTTTTGCCGTATTCACGCTCCGGCGCCTTGCAGACATGACCGCCGAGCAGATGCGTCATGAGCTGGAAGCCGTAGCAAAGTCCGAGCACGGGGATACCGAGATCGAAAATCGCGGGATCAATGGTCGGCGCACCGTCGACGTAAACGCTGTTCGGGCCGCCGGTGAAGATGATGCCCTTGGGGTTCTGTGCGCGAATGGCGTCAAGACCCACACGGTAGGACACGATCTCGCAGTATACATTGCACTCGCGGACGCGGCGCGCGACCAGCTGGTTATACTGTCCGCCGAAGTCCACCACGAGCACTTTTTCGTTTTGTGGCATATTACACCCTGCCTTCCTGAAATTTAAAACGTTGGTTCAACGATTGAATACAGTTCTATTTTACTCCACTGTGACGGATTTTGCAAGGTTGCGCGGCTTATCAATGTCGCAGCCCTTCATGGAGGCGACATAGTACGCGAAAAGCTGCATCGGAATGACCGAGAGGGAGGGGAGCATGAACGACGCGGTCTTCGGGATATAGAACACCATATCCGTCTGCCCGGCGATCTCCTTTTTGTCTTCCGTTGCAACGCCAAGCACCACCGCACCGCGCGCCTTGACCTCCTTGATGTTCGACATCATCTTGTCAAAGAGGCGCGCGTCGGTAGCGAGCGCGATGACGAGCGTGCCCTCTTCGATGAGGGAGATCGGGCCGTGCTTCAGCTCGCCCGCGGCGTAGGCCTCGGAGTGAATGTAGGAGATCTCCTTGAGCTTCAGGGAAGCCTCCAAAGACGCCGCATAATCCACGTTGCGGCCGATGAAATACATGTCGCTCGCATTGAAATACTTTGAAGCGAAGAACTGAATGTTCTCCTTGTGCTGCAGCATTTCGTCGATCTGCTCCGGCAGCTTTTCGAGCGCCGCGATATACGCGCTGAGCTGCTCCGGCGTGAATTTGCCGAGCTGCTCACCGATGTACAGCGCCAGAAGGTAAATGACCGCAAGCTGTGTGCTATACGCCTTTGTGGACGCAACGGAAATCTCCGGGCCCGCCCACGTATACAGCACGTCGTCCGATTCGTTCGCGATGGTGCTGCCGACGACGTTCACAATGGAGAGCACGCGGCAGCCCGCGCGCTTCGCTTCACGCAGTGCCGCCAGTGTATCGGCTGTTTCGCCGGACTGGCTGATGATGATCATGAGCGTGTTTTCGTTTAAAATCGGATTGCGGTAACGGAACTCGGACGCAACGTCGACCTCGACCGGGATGCGCAGCAGCTCTTCAAACGCGTACTTTGCGACAACGCCCACGTGGTACGCCGTGCCGCACGCTACGATGTTGATTTTCGTGAAGCGGCGCAGCTCCTCGGCGGTCAAGGTGATGTCATCGAGCACAATGTGCCCATCGCGGATACGCGGCGTAATGGTGTCGCGCACGGCCTTCGGCTGCTCGAAGATTTCCTTCATCATGAAGTGCTCAAAGCCGCCTTTTTCAGCCGCTTCAATGTCCCACTCGATGTGCTCGATCTCTTTTTCGACCGGCTCACCGTCCGCATTGTAGAACTTCACGCCGTCGCGGGTAAGCTCTGCGATCTCGTTGTCCTTCAAGCGGCAGATCTCGCGCGTTTTGGACAAAATAGCGGGAATATCGGACGCGATGAAGTTCTCACCCTTGCCAATGCCGACGATGAGCGGGCTGTCCTTGCGCACCGCGTAGATGCGGTCCGGGTGGTCGGCACTGATGATGCCGAGCGCATAGCTGCCTTCCACCTTAGAGATGACTTTTTCGATCGTCTCCAAAATGTCGCCCTTATCGTAGTATTCGAGCATCTGCGCAACGACCTCCGTATCGGTCTCCGATACGAACTGTACGCCGCGGCGCATGAGGTGCTGCTTGAGGTAGAGATAATTCTCGATGATGCCGTTATGCACAACGGCAAAACGACCGCCCTCGCTCACCTGCGGGTGCGAGTTCACATCGCTCGGTGCGCCGTGCGTCGCCCAGCGCGTGTGGCCGATGCCGAGCGTACCGGTCAGTGCTTTGCCGCCGTCCAACAGGTCGCTCAGCACGCGCAGCCGGCCTTTCGATTTTACAACTTTCAATCCGTCTTCCGAGAAGACCGCTACACCGGCGGAGTCATATCCGCGGTATTCCAACTTTTCCAACCCCTGCAAGAGAACGGGTACTGCCTGATCGTTACCAATGTAACCAACGATTCCGCACATATCCTAAACCATCCTTTCAAAATTCGTCATTTTAAATTGGTTATTCTCTGTACAGTGAAAATATAACCGTATGAAATTGTTTGTGTAAAGTAGGGGAAAGCAGGCGGCTTTGGGCTGCCTGCTTTCTCGGGTTTATCTTAAATTAGCGATACATGATGTCTTCGCGGGCCGGGCCGTTCGAGACCATGCAGACCGGAACACCGAGGTGCTTTTCCGCAAACTCAACGTAGTGACGTGCGTTCTCCGGAAGGTCCTCAAACTTCTTGATGCCGCGGATGTCGCATTTCCAACCCGGGAGCTTCTCGAGAATCGGCTTGCAGCGCTTGAGTTCCGTAGTGGTCGGGAAGTAATCAATCTGCTTGCCGTCGAGCTCGTAGCCGACGCAGACCGGAATCTCATCGAGATAGCCGAGTGCATCAAGTACGGTCATGGCAACGCCGGTTGCGCCCTGCACCTGGCACCCATAGCGGGCTGCAACGAGGTCGAGCCAGCCGACACGACGCGGACGGCCGGTGGTAGCACCGTACTCGCCCTTATCGCCGCCGCGCTTTCTCAGCTCTTCCGCTTCATCGCCGAAAATCTCGGAAACGAACTCGCCTGCGCCGACAGCGCTGGAATACGCCTTAACGACCGTGTAAATCTCTTTGATCTCATACGGCGGGATGCCACCTGCACCGACAGCGCCGAAGCCGGCGACCGGGGAGGAGGAGGTGACCATCGGATAAATGCCGAGGTCTGGGTCCTTCAGGGAGCCGAGCTGACCCTCGAGCAGAATGGTTTTGCCTTCCTTAACGGCGTTGTGGAGAATGGTGAATGTATCGGCCACATACGGCGCGATGAGTTCCTTGTACTCCATGAGCTTTGCGTAAATCTCTTCGCGGTCGAGCGGCTCTACCTTATAAAGGTCGGTGTAGAGTACATTCTTGAGATCGAGCACATGGTCAATCTTCTCCATCAGGTCCTCTTTGCTGCCGAACAGCTCGCTGACCTGAAAGCCGATCTTTGCGTACTTATCGGAATAGAACGGTGCGATGCCGCTCTTGGTGGAACCAAAGGACTTAGAAGCCAGACGGGCTTCTTCCATGCCGTCCAGTGCTTTGTGGTACGGCATAACGATCTGGCAGCGGTTGGAGATGAGGATGTTCGGCATCGGAACGCCCTGTTCCGTTACAGTCTTGAGCTCGTCGATGAAGTTTTCAACGGAGAGCGCAACGCCGTTGCCAATGATATTGAGGATGTTCTTTCTAAAAATACCGGAGGGCAGCTGATGCAGAGCAAAGCGACCGTAATTGTTGATGATCGTGTGGCCGGCGTTGCTGCCGCCCTGGAAACGAACAACGATATCGGAATCTTCCGCCAGAATATCGGTGATTTTGCCTTTTCCTTCGTCGCCCCAGCAGGCGCCGACGATTGCTTTTACCATAATAGTTCAAGCCTTTCTAATATATATTTATTTCCTCCCAAAGCCGTTTAAAACAGCGGGGTGAATTACAGATTGATCTCTGCGGTCTCTGTTTCGGTGTCTGCATAGCGATCGAGGATCGGCTTTACGACATCGTGAAGGAAAATTTCGGTCTGGCGCGGTGCGCGGCCGACATACTTGTGCGGGTCTACGATGCCCTTGAGCTCGTCGAGCGTGACGCCGAAGATCGGGTCGTTTGCGATGCGCTCCAGAAGGTCGTTTTCACCGCCCTCTTCCTTAATGACCTTAGAGGCTGCCATGGAGTGCACGCGCACGTGCTCATGCAGCTCCTGACGGTCTGCGCCGCGCTTTGCGGCGTCCATCATGATGTTTTCCGTCGCCATGAACGGCAGCTCGCGGCGGAGGTGCTGCTCGATGACCTTCGGGTAAACCACAAGGCCGTCCGCAACGTTCATTACAAGGTTCAGGATCGCGTCGGTCGCAAGGAAAGCTTCCGGCACGCTGATGCGCTTGTTCGCGGAGTCGTCCAGCGTGCGCTCAAACCACTGCGTAGAAGCGGTAATCGCCGGGTTCAGCGCGTCTACGACAATGTAACGTGCAAGGGAGGCGATACGCTCGCTGCGCATGGGGTTGCGCTTGTACGCCATGGCGGAGGAACCGATCTGGTTCTTCTCAAACGGCTCTTCCACTTCCTTCAGGTGCTGCAGAAGACGGATGTCGTTCGAGAATTTTGCGGCGCTCTGCGCGATGCAGCTCAAAACGTTCAGCATCTGGCTGTCGAGCTTACGCGGGTAGGTCTGTCCGGAGACGGCAAAGCAGCTCTCATAGCCCATTTTCTCGGCGATTTTCGAGTCGATCTTTGCGGCCATTTCATCGTTGCCGTCGAAAAGCTCAAGGAAGC
>CAKUBN010000002.1 GCA_934643185.1 uncultured Eubacteriales bacterium | reverse complement strand
TGTGCCATACGGGACTTCCTTATCCGTTCTGACTTCGCTGCCGTCCCAGTTTACCCATGTTACCGTGTACTTGTTGACGTCCCACTTTGCCGTCAGGGTGACATCCTTTGCAGGCATCGTGAAGGATTTACCATTGAGCGTAACATCTGTGGTAATCCAACCTGTGAAAGTGTAGCCTTCTCTCGTCGGGTCTGCTTTTACCTTAACTTCTTCGTTGTACTTCTTCGTGTACGTGTAGGTCGTGTCGTTTTCCCACGCACCGCCGTCAAGGTTATACGTCAAGGTGTAGGACTTTGCTTCTTTCGTATACGTTGCTATATACGTTGCGTCTCCGGTAACCGTCTCAATCTTCGGGGTCCAGCCCGCAAACGTGTACGTGTACTCTGCATCTGCTTCTCTCGTCGGGTCTGCCGGAGCTTTCAGTTCTGTGCCATACGGGACTTCCTTATCCGTTCTGACTTCGCTGCCGTCCCAGTTTACCCATGTTACCGTGTACTTGTTGATATCCCACTTTGCCTTCAGAATAACATTATCTGTCGGCATTGTGAAGCTTGTCTTTGCGGTGCCTGTCTTATAAATGTCAGATTCATTACCATTGTACATCCAGCCCGCGAAGATGTAGCCAGTCTTCGTCGGAACAGTTTCTATTACGTTGACCGTCTCTTTATACTCATACGGGAACTCGTTGGTCTTTTCAGTCCAGCTGCCGCCGTCGAGTTTGTATATTACCTTATACGTCTTCACCTGCCAAACCGCATAGAGATCATTATCACCGTTAGCGTCGACAAAGACCGGATCGCCTGCTGCGTATTCAATCTTATTGCTGTCCGGCGTGGTTGCCCAGCCGAGGAACTCGTAGCCTGTGGGGGCGTCGAAGTTGACATCGCTAAACGATTTTACGGTTGCGTTCGTATTCTTCGGGTGATTACCATCCTCAAAGGTAGCGTCATTGTAGTTGCCATCTTTATCTGTGAAATTATAATGATACGTAATTGTCACGGTTTGGGGCTTATAGGTGTAGACTGCCGTCAACGTGGTGTTCTTTGTGACGGTAATCTTATCGCCCGGGTGGATGAGCGTGCCGTCTTCCGTTTCCCAAGCGCGGAAGTTTTCGCTGTTTACCGGAGCAAGGATACCCGCACGGCTGCCCGTGAGGTATTTCTGCTCGTCTTTGGCAGGTTCATCCGTACCTTCTTCTTTGTATGTTACGGTATAGCCTTCACTGGAAGAAGCAAAGAACGGATAAAGTGTTACAGAACTGTACAACGGTGTGTCCAGATCGAACAACACACGGCCTTCGCCGGTTACAACGAACCATGCGGACGGTGCTTCGCCGGTTTCTGCCTTAATACGTGCAATGATCGCGTTAAAATTTTCGGACTCGGTGATTTTCTTACCATACGGAACAGAGAATGTTTCCGACTTGCTATCCGCAGAAGCACTCAGATAAACTGTTGCGTTGACCTGCGGCGCCTGCCATTTTGCATAGAGCGTAATGCCCTTTGCCGGCATCGTCTTGCCGGTGAACACGAACGGGTCGCCTTCGCAAAGCTCGTTATCATACCAGCCTGCAAATGTGTAACTCGCATCTATTTCACTCGGGCGATTTGGAACATAGTATGCGTCAGCAATACTGGCTTCATACTTAAAGTTCTTAGTATCATCCGTACTGCCGTTGTTAATAAATGTGAGGTCATAAGATTTGCGGGTGTAATAGAACTTTGCGTTATTGTAATTATATCTTCCGTTCCGATCCTGACTTGCGCTAATCGTTTCGAATTCAAAGCCCGTAATCGGATATTTATCCTCATCCGTAATATGGTAACCTGTACCGGGACTTGTATCAGAGTGATGCAGCTTATAAGTCGTACCGTTATATTCTGTTCCGCTTTCACCCTGAAGAACCTCTACATAGTAGTATGCCGTTTCACTGCCCGTGCCTGTCTTTGGGCCGTAGAATGTAGCACCTTCTATAGGCATGGTATCAATATTTACCTGATAAGGGCCATCGTTACCAGAACTAACGCTCCATGTACTGCTTCCTTGATATGTAGGCCATTTATCGCTGATATTTGCGCCATGCTTTGCACGAATAATTAAGCCTGTGATTTCAGTATAGCAATTTTCGTTATGCGTGTGTTCTTTTTTATGACACCAACCCCAGCAATCCACGCCATGCGTATGTTCTTCTTTATTGCAAGTAAGTCCCATAAACTTCACTTCGTAAACATTTCTCTTATAATAAACGTTTACGATCGTGGAACCATTACCGACAATGGTTTTCTGGGTGATGGGGTCTGCCTTAAAGCCGGTATAGCTTTTAGCTGCTGCGTCTGTCTCGGAACCTGTTGTACCGTTTTTCGTCTCTGTGCCATCCAACGTATACCCATCATCATCTGCGTTTTCAAGCCAATGAATAACGGTATACTTCGTGTTGTTGCTGGCCGTCCAATGTGCAGTAACCGTAGCACTTGCGGAAACGGACTCAACTTTTTCTCCACCGATATACCAACCGTCAAACGTATAGCCGCTGCGGGTCGGTACCTGCGAAAGCGTCAGTGTTTTGCCCGGTTCGCAGAATACGGATTGAACATAGCTGCCACCGTCAGTATCGAACTTGACCCAGAAGCCGCTTTCGATAACAGGATAAACCATTGTGACGATTTCGTCTTTTGCAAACGTAACCGTAGTGGCTTTACCGTTCGGCACTGTGCTCCAACCAACAACGTGACTTTCGGCATCCAGCATAAGGTTCACTGTGTTTTCTGCCGCTTCCAAATCAGAAGAGCTGACAGCAGTCTCCGCTTCGCCCTCAGCCGTATAGCAAACAGACGAACCGTCCTTGTTCATGAAGTACACATAGCGAACATCCTCAAACTTCGCCGTAAGTTTTACGGTCGCACCGCCGGTTACGGAAGTAATTTTGCCAAAACCTTCAAAGAGATTGTCGCTTTCATCGTACCACCCAACAAAGCGTGCGTTTTCCTTTGTCGGTGCAGTCGGCTCAAGGAGCTCTTCGCCTGCGGCGACGGTCTGCTGCCACTCGGTCAGCTCCGTGCCATCTGCATCATAGAAACGGTAGGTATCGACCGTGGGCTTCTTGTCGTCCGGACGCAGCATAGTCAATGCAATGCCCGTTTCCGCGCTCTGTTTCGCCGGCGCAGCTTCCTCTGCACCGGCGGCGGGGGTCGCCTGTGCTTCCACTTCAACGGGAGCCGGGGTCTCTGCCGGGGCGGGAGTGGCTGTCTCCTCCGGAGCGGGAGTAGGCGTCTGCTCCGGCGCTTCGGTCGCCTCGGGCGCGGGCGTCTCGTCAACGACCGACGTTCCCCCCCTGCATAACATCCCCTGTTGCAGTGTAGGTGTTCGTTTCCTCATCACTCATTGCAAACGCGCCCGTAGGACATGCCGAAACCAGCATACATGCGCTCAGCAACACGGCGATGATTTTCTTTTTCATAGTGTTTTCCTCCAATCCTGTGATTTGTCCGTTTTATAACATATGGATTCCTAAATTGATGTGTGTTACTGTGCCAAAACCGTTTCCATTTGGATGAGCAGCTCCAGCACACTGCGGAACGCGGCCTCTTTGCCGCCTTTTGTCCACCGCAGTCTTCCCTGCCAGCTGTAATTCTGGCGGAACAGGATGTCCAGTTCAAACGTGGGTGTTTCCGTACATTTTATGGGAGAAGCTTTCGGTGCGTCGCCTGTATCCAGCTGCTCTTCCAAAAGCAGGATCAGACGTGAAAGACTTCGGAATAGGGTTTCCTCCGGGAGCGTCCCGCCGGAGACTCTGCCGCGGATGACACCGTCTTCCGCTTCATCCACAAAGATACGGAAGGTCTCTGTGCCGATCGGTAGCATACGATTTTCTTTCATCTAACCCCTCCCTTTTGTATTTTGTGATTCTATTTTACACAAAGGTGCTATGAGAACGCTATGATTAAGAAGTTTTGTTATTAACTATGCTGCGTCAACCGGTTCGTTTTTTCAGGTGACGGTTTTATGCCTTTCGGCGCTCCGTTTTCTCCGTTGCTTTTTCTTCTGCGCTGATATGTATGTGGCGCAGGTCGAGCGATTTAAAGGTGTAGGCCGCACCGCTTTTCGGGTATTCCTTTTGGAACCGATTGAACACACGGCGGGAAACGAGCTCGCCGTTTTCACCGGTCGCGCCCGGCAGCAGCACCCAAAACTGGTTTGCGCCCACCTTTGTGAACGGGTCGCTCGCGCGCAGTTCGTTTAAAAGCGTCACTTCCATCTGCTTCATATATATAGCACGTTTTTCCGGGTCTATCGAGCGGTTTGTAAGCCGCACAGTCATCAACGCCGCAGGGGTATCGTTTCGGCGCATCTCGCGCACATGCAGGTTTACAATCTCGCGGAAAACGTTGTTATCGCAGCAAAACGCACCGGTTTCCTGTTCTGTTTCAAGCAGGAACGTTTGAATATCGTCTTCACTCGTCTCGCTGCCGTAAAGCTCCTGCACCGCAAGTGCCTTCTGCGCCTCCAGCTCCGCCGAAGGCGAAACACCGTAGATCTCCCGGTACAGCGAAGCGATGTAATCATAGTGTTCCAGCGCTTTTTTCGGGTTTTTGTTTTTTATGAGCGCCTGCATCAAAAACACGCTGAATTCCTCTGCGGCGGGATCTAAACGGATAACGCCCGTGCAGAGCTTTTCCGCATCCGTAATGCGTCCGAGCTTCAAAAGGCGATCCACCGCCGCGCGACATAGGCGCGTATAAAGCGAGCGGTAATACGTGTTGAGGTTGATGCACCAGAACTCCGCTGCGCTTTCCGTAAGAAAATCGCCGGTGTAAAGCGCCACGGCTTCCTGCGCCAGGGCAACCGATTTTTCCATATCTTCTTCGGCAAGCGCTGCCTTTGCAAGTGTTTCAAATTGCTCCACGTCAAGCTGCGTCTCGCGGTCCGGCGCCCAGCGATAATAGCCCTTTTCGTTATGGATTATAACCTTTGCGTGCGTAAAGCCGAGCTCTGCCAGCGCAGCCCTTGCGCGGCTGACATTATTTTGCAGCGTGCTTAACGGGTTATCGTTTTCGGCTTCCGGCCACAGCAGGTCGATGAGCTCCTGCGCGGAAACGCCGCGGTTTCTGTTCAGAATAAGGTATGCCGTAAGCGTCCACAGTCTTCTGGAACGTCCCGTGAGGCTCACAGCGTGCGGAACCTCCATACCTTCCTGCTTTAATGTAAACTTGCCGAACATGGTCACATCGACCTTCGGCACAACCTGTATCGTTTCACCGTTCTGTGCTTCACACGGCAGCCCGGTGGTTTCAATTTCTTTCGCTGTTCGACTCATGAACGGTTCATCTCCCTCTTTCAGAAACAACGGTTCAAAATATCACCCCGGCTATTGCGAAAAAATAATATTCCGAACTTGTTCTTTTTATAAAGTATAACACGCTTCACGGTCTTTGTAATCCACCGAAAGGTGGAAAATGCGATTTTTCTCATAAGTATTTACTTTTTTGTCAGAGAAAATACTTTTTTTGGCGAAAGGTCGCGCTAAAAACTATGACTTAAAGTAATTGCAGACGTTTTTGCATTGTCTCATAGTTCGTGCAGTAGTAAAGCGCCGTCTCCTCTGTGATGCGCTTTTGCCGTACAAGATCCGCAAGCGCCATATCCATAGTGCGCATGCCCTGCGCCGCGCCGGAAGCGATGGCGGCATCGAGCTGATGCGTTTTGCTTTCGCGGATCATATTGCGTATCGCGAGTGTGGAATACATGATTTCAAACACCGGGATGGGTGTGCCGTCTACGCCGGGCACAAGCTGCTGACTGATGACCGCCTGCAAAACCATGGAAAGCTGTAAGCGGATCTGCGCCTGCTGGTTCGGCGGAAATGCGTCGATGATGCGGTCAATCGTATTCGCCGCGCCGGTGGTGTGCAGGCTCGAAAGCAATAGCTGCCCCGTTTCGGCGGCGGTCATCGCGACCTCCATTGTCTCTTTGTCGCGCATTTCGCCGAGCAAAATCACGTCCGGGCTTTCGCGCAGTGCACTGCGCAAAGCGGCGACGTAGCTCGGGCAGTCGCAGCCGATCTCACGTTGGCTCACGATGCACTTATCGTGGCGATGGATGTACTCTACCGGATCCTCGAGCGTCAGAATATGTCCCGTGCGCGTACGGTTGATCTCGTTGATGATACACGCGAGCGTTGTGGACTTACCGCTGCCCGCTGATCCCGTAACGAGCACGATGCCTTTTTTCATCTGTGCCGCGCGCATGACCTCCGGCGGAATGTGCGCTTCTTCGGCCGTAGGCAGACCGAAGCGGATGACGCGCACCACGGCGGCAATGCTGCCGCGCTGGCGGAACAGATTCACACGGAAGCGTCCCGTACCGCTGAGCGAGAACGAAAAATCGTCATCGGTCGCGCTGCCCTTTAAGCAGTGCGGCTCACGTGCGGCAAGACGATAGATTTCCGCTGCGAATGCTTCGGTCTTTTCGGGCGTGAAGGCGCCGTCCGCCGTTTCACGCTGCTGTTCGCCGCGCACCTTATACGTCAGCGGCAGGCCCGCCACCACGAAAATATCAGAAGCGCCGCGCTCCACGGCACTTTTCAAAATTTCAGTCATATTCATTGTACTCCGCCTTTCTTACCCGAGGTTCAGGGAGTCATCCGGCTGCCAGCGCGCTGTGCAGCGCCATTTTGCAATCTCATAGCTGCCGTTTATCTTATTTAAGCAGATCTCAAGCTGCATGTTGCCGCGCGTGATTTCCGTTTTGAGCGTGGTTTCGGTCTCTTCCGTGTTTTCCGGCAGATCTCCCGCGCCCTTTAAATACGCATCTGCTTCGGAAAGCCAGTCTTGCCCGGCGTTTTCGCAGGCATACAGCACTTCCACGTGCTCGCCGTAGCGCTCTGCGGCACGGCGATCGGATACGGCAGAGGACACCGTAAGCACGCCGAAAATGGCGACGCACAGCACAACGACCGCGAACAGCACCGCGATGCTGCCGATGCGGAATCGATTTCGGCTCATGGCGTTCCCTCCTTCGGCTGGTAGCACCGTACATTCAGCGCATAAATTTCTTTATCCTGCTCCGCCGTGTACGCCGTGATTTTCCCGGCATACAACGCTCCCGTTTCGGTCTCGGCGGCGGTCACTTCGGTTTCTATATAATAGTAAGCGTCCGCTTCCGCACAGCTTGCCATATCTTTTGTGAAATATGCTTTTTCGCCGTTTTCGGGGATCTCTCCCGCGCGAAACTCCTCTGCGGCGCTGCGACACAGCGCAATGCCTGCGCTTTCCCTCGCCGCTTCATCGCTGATGACGGCCGCGCGCAGGAACACGCACGCAATGACACCGCAGCACGCGACAAATGCCAGAACAAACACAAGCAGCGGGGTCATAAAGCCCATGCGGTGGCGCGTTTCACTGCGCTTTTCCTCGTAATCTATCATGCCGCGCCACCTCCGTCACAATACGCGCCGACGGTCATGCCGTCCGCAGTGATCGTTAAAAGCCCGTTTTCCGAAAGCTCGGCTTTAAACGTTTTAAGGTCGCACAGCTTTTCGGCGTTATTGGGGTCGATCTCCGCCGTGACCCGTGAAAACTCTGTGCGCAGCGCGTTTTCATATAAATAGATGCGTGTTTCGAAGTCGCTTTCCGGCTCGCGCAGGCACACCGCCGGGCCCTCCGGGCCGTCGATCAGGCGGATGTTCCCTTTGCCGCCGCACGCTGCCGTTTGGCTTTGAATATACGAAAGCGCGCTGCGCTGCTTTGCGTGTGCGTCGCGGGCATCCATCGTATCGGAATACAGCCGCGCGCCCGCAAGCGTCAACACCAAAAGCGATGCGATGAGCAATGCATACAGCAGAAGCAGCATCAGAGAAGTGCTGTTTCTCTTTTTCGGTTCCGTCATGCGCCCTCCTTATTCCTCGCCGCGCACCAGCACCTGAACGGTCGGCAGCTGGTTATCAGCGAAAACCTCGTATGTCACGATGTATTCTTTCTTATTGACCGTAAGCCCGTAGTGCTTTTCCAAATATTCAAGGCTTTCCGGGTATGCGCCCTCTAAGGTGTAGCACTCCACGGCGCTGCGCAAAACGGCTTCACGTACGGCGGCACGGCCTGTTTCGCGGATATCCTCCTGAAAAACCGGCACGCACACCGCGGTAAAAATTACCGCAAGCACCAGAATAAGCCCGACCGCGAAAAGCCGGAAGCTTACTTTTCGATTCAAAATACCCATAGCTTTTCCCTCAGATTGCGCTCAAAATGCCGAGCAAGGGCAGCATGACGCTTAAAAGCGTCAAACCGACAGACGCGGTAAGAAATCCGATCAAAATCGGCTCCGTGCGGTCGATGACGCTGCACAGCCCGTTTTCCGTCTCCTGCGCCGTGCGGCGCGCGAGGTTTTCCGTCACCTGCACGAGCTCGCCGCTCTGCGCACCGCCAAGCAGCATTTTGCCGTACATGGCGGGCAATATCTTTTGGTGCGCAAACGCCGTCGCAATGCCGACGCCCATCTGTGTTTCTTCACGGCATTTTTCAAGCGCTTCGTGCAGCTTTTTGTGGCGCGTCTGCTCGATGCACAGCGCAAGCGCACTGTCTTCATCCGTACCGCTCGCAAGCAAGGCGGAGAGCGTGTCCATCACCTCGGAGACCGCCAAAAGCCACGCAGCTTTGCGCGTGAAGCGGCTCGTTTCCATTGTATTTCTAAGCTTTTCCCGACCTTTATCGGAGCGCATACCAAACGCCAAAACGAGCAAAACGATGCCCAAAAGCCCCGCAAACACCAAGCTGATGCGCCCGATGAGCGTCGCCGCGAGCACATAGGCATAGGAAGATGAAAGCAGGCTGCCCGTTAAATTGTCGTACACGCGCTCAAACATGGGCAGCACGGCAAAAACGAGCACCGCCAGCACGCCGCACATCATCAGCATCAAAACGGCCGGGTATGTAAGGGTGCTGCGCAAACGGTCGTATAGCGCGCTTTGGCGGTCATAGTGGTCTGCAAGGCGGTCAAGTGCTTCGTCCAATCGGCCGGAAAGCTCTGCCGTGCTAAAAACGCTCAAGGCGTATTCCGGGAAAACGCCGGTCTTTTCCGCCGCTGCCGAAAACGTCTCGCCCGCCGCAACCGAAAGGCTGATCTCGGTAGAAGCCTGCCGCAAGGCGGTGTCCATGCCGTCTTCCTCAAACAGGGAAGAAACCTCCGAAAGCGACGCGCCGGAGCGCAGCAGCATCGCAAGGCTGCTGCAAAATACGCTGAGCTGTTCCTGAGCCAAAAATTTTTCTGCCATGTTCCTCGTCCTTTCGCTTTTCCTTTAATAAGTGAACCGCGTTGTGTATTCCGAATCGTTTTGAATCTCCCCGGCAGGCATGCCGCCTGCGGCAAAGGTGATGTCCACCCGCTGCCACTCATCCGCTTTTGCGCGGATCTCCACGGTGATCCACCCCTCGCTCTCCACATAAAAGCTGTTCCACGCGTGGCAGGTCTCCTCACCCACATAACCCGTGATGAGCTTGCACGGAATGCCCTCGCTGCGCAGCATGGCGGCGGCAAGGCTTGCATAATCAAAGCATATACCCTTGCCGGTCTTTAAGGTCTCATCCGGGGAAGGCAGGTAGCCGTTCTGCACGGTCGCCGCTTTTTCCGTATCGTATTGGATATTCTTCACCATGTAGTCATACACGGCGGCAGCAATGTCCGCATCGGTGGTGCAGCTTGCGGCCAGCTCTTTCACCTTTTTGATGCAATCGGAGCTTTTGTTGTAATTCACCATCTGGTTCGGGCGCAGGTACGGCTGAAATTCATCTTTTAGCGTCACGTCGCGGTCTTCGCTCCCGATGCATGCGTATTTGCTGTCGCCCACCTGCTCCATCAGGCGGAACGTGTATGTGCCGTTTCCCATATTGAGCGGGAAAAATGTCGCAGTGCCGTCGTTCGGCAAGTCATAGTTATATTTATCCTCACCGCAGACAATCTGCATTTTTAATCGCGTATCGCTCTGCGCTTTTACGCCGATGATGCCGCCTTCAAGCTGGGAAAGGTCAATCTCTCCGCTGCCGAACGCGGTCGCTTCATCTTCGTTGAAGACGGAATCCCGAAAAGCGGGGACCTCGTAGGGCGCGGCGTTGCTGTCCGTGACATCGCCCGCCGCCGGCTTGGCGTCGTTTGATGCCGTGCCCCGCGCCGCACAGCCGCAAAGCAGCAAAATAAGCGCCAGCGCCGCCGCTAACAGCTGAATTTTTTCTTTCATGCCGCACCCCCTGTCTTTTCTGTGTATACTAAATATTATTTTATCTTGTTTTTGTCTTATACGCAGGCCCTGTGCAAAATTCTTCCGCATGGCTTTTTCCGTCGATTTTTTCAAAAAAATGTGCTCCGAACTATTGACATTATATATATAATGTTGTAGATATAAATTTCACCGTTTTCTGAGAAATTCCCGCATGTTTCGCAGTGTTTCTCAAAAAGCAGAAGAAGTAATTTAAATGAAGAAATTCATGTCTTTCCTGCTTTCTGCACTGCTCGTTCTCTCTCTTGCGGCGTGCGAAAGTAACGGCAGCACCCAGAGCACCGCTTCCGAAAGCAGCGCGAGCAGCACATCTTCTGAAGCAGAGTCCTCCGCGGCCGCAACGGAAGAGCCCACCGCCACGCCGGAACCGACCGAGGAACCGAGCGCGCATACGACCCTTGAAGAGACCGTTTTGCTCGACGAAGGCGGCATCAAGGTCACGGCGACGGATCTCACAGACTACGGCGGCACGCCGGACTTAAAACTGCACGTTGAAAACAACACCGACGGAGATATCGTGATCTCGTCGGGCGAATACATCGCCGTAAACGGCTGCATGGTTCGTGGAATCTTCACCATCCAAGTTCCCGCAGGCGAATCGGCAGACGACTACGTCATGTTCCTGGACGATGAGTTTGAAGAAGCCGGCATTGAGACCGTCTCCGACATCAAGCTTGCCGTCAGAGCCCTCGATGCAAACTGGAGCGAGATCTGCACTTCCGATTATGTCACCGTCAAGACCTCCGCATACGGTACGGTAGAAACGCCTGCTGTGGACGGCGACGTGCTGTATGACGAGGGCGGTGTAAAGATCGTTATGCTCGGCACCGGGGAAGACGAAGATTTCGACTTCTATTTCCCGACATACGTGAAGCTCTACATTGAAAATAACACCGATCAAGACATCACCGTCAAGACGCTCGATTTCAAGGCGAACGGCGAAATTACGCAGTGCAGTATCAGTGGTGAATTGCTCGCCGGTACGCGCCGGTTCACAGAGCTCAGACTCGATGCCAATTCCTGCACGCAGAACGGCATTACGGAGCTCAAAGACCTCAGCTTCTATTTCTCCATCTGTGACCTCATGACGCATAACGAGATCACGAAGTCCGACACCGTTACGCTTGAGCTTTAAGTTATAGCTTATATCAGAACGCCTTGCAGCTGTTTACGCAGCCTGCAGGGCGTTTTTTTTGTTTTTCCGAAATTTTGGTGCAGGAGTTTTCCCCGAACGCATTGACAAAACGCGTAAAAAAACGTATGCTTATATATGTAGAGTTATATCTAACTTAGAAAGGAGCACTTGCAGATGACGTACACCATTAAGGAAGCCTCGGACATCACGGGCATCCCGGCGACCACGCTGCGCTATTATGATAAAGAAGGCATCCTGCCGTTTTTGGAGCGGAAGGAATCCGGCCACAGAATGTTCTCCGAACAGGATCTTTCCATGCTGCGCATCATTGAATGCTTAAAATGCACGGGCATGTCCATTAAAGATATTCGTCAGTATGCGGTATGGGTACAAATGGGCGATTCCACCTTGGAGCAGCGCTATAACATGTTCCTCGAGCGCCGCGAAGCCGTCATGGCGCAGATCAAGGAGCTTCAGGATCAATTGAAAGCCATCGATTATAAGTGCAAATACTACGAAGAAGCCATCGCCGCCGGTACGGAAGACATTCACAAGCACAAAATAGGCGACTGCTGCGACGAAGAAGACGAAAACAAAGACGCGTAAGTTTTTGCAAAAAATCAAGGGCACGGAGTTTTGAAGCTCCGCGCCCTTTTGTTTTTGTTTTATTTCCTTAATTTAGCCCTGCACAGACCACGTGATGCCCTGCGGGGTGTCTTTCACAACGATATGACGTGCGGCAAGCGCATCGCGGATCGCATCGGCAGTCGCCCAGTCCTTTGCCTTTCTGGCTTCGGTACGCTTTGCGATGAGTTCTTCAATCTCCGCGGCCTCCTCTGCGGTCATGCCCTCCGGCACAGCGGACTTCTGCGCAGCCTGTTCCTCGCGCAGTGCCTTTGCAGCGTTCAGCAGACCGAGGGACAGCACCTTGTCGAATTCTTCGATGAGCGCAAGCTTATCCGCATCGGAAAGCTTTGCCTTCAGCACGTCGTACAGTGCCGTCAGCGCCAAGGATGTGTTGAGGTCGTTTTCGAGCGCCGCACGGAACGACACACGCAGCGGCTCCATAGCGGCTTCGTCGTGCTCGCCCTCGTTTTTCAGCGCCGCAATGCGGGAAACCAGCTTTTTGTACGCCGTAGCGGTGTTGTCGAGGCTCTCAAACGAGAACGTCAGCGGCTTTCTGTAATGGGACTGCAGGCAGAACATGCGGTACACAAGCGGTGCATAGCCCTTTTCTTCCAGCAGCGAGACGGTGAGGAAATCACCCTTCGACTTGCTCATCTTGCCGCGTGCGTCCAGAAGGTGCAGCACGTGGAACCAATATTTGCACCACGGGTGGCCAAGGTACGCTTCGCTCTGCGCGATCTCGTTCGTGTGGTGCGGGAACGCGTTATCGATGCCGCCGCAGTGAATGTCGAGGTATTCGCCGAGGTACTTGATGCTGATGCCGCTGCACTCAATGTGCCAGCCCGGGTAGCCCACGCCCCACGGGGAATCCCACTTGAGCTCCTGATCGTCGAACTTCGACTTTGTGAACCACAGCACGAAGTCGCTCTTGGAGTGCTTGTTTTCGTCCTCTTCCACGCTGTCGCGCACGCCTACGGCGAGGCCTTCCTCCTCCATGTTGCCGAAAACATAGTAGTTTTCGAGCTTGGAGGTATCAAAATACACGTTGCCGCCCGCGATATACGCATAGCCTTTTTCGAGGAGTACTTCGACCATGTGGATAAACGTATCGATGCAGCTTGTCGCCGGAACAACGATCTCCGGGCGCTTGATGCCGAGCTTTTCGCAGTCGCTGAAAAACGCGTCGGTGTAGAACTGCGCGATCTGCATGACGGTTTTGTGCTCGCGGCGCGCACCCTTGAGCATCTTGTCTTCGCCGGTGTCGGCATCGCTGGAAAGGTGGCCGACGTCCGTGATGTTCATGGCACGAGTCACGTCATAGCCGAGGTAGCGCAGAGCCTTCTCCAGCATATCCTCCATGATGTACGAGCGCAGGTTGCCGATGTGCGCATAGTGGTACACGGTCGGGCCGCAGGTGTACATTTTCACCTTGCCCGGCTCATGCGGGATGAATTTTTCTTTTTTCTGTGTTCTTGTGTTATAGATCTGCATACAGGTGCTTCCTTTCTGCTTATTCTTCCTTATTTTTCTCCGCTTTCTGTGCGGTCAGCTTGTTTTTTTCTCTGCGGCAGCTGTTCAGCTCGCCGTGCAGGCGCTCAATTTCAAGCCGCATGCGGCACATTTCCTGCGCTACCGGGTCGGCTACGTGGATCTGGTCCAGCGTGCTGTTGTCCATCACACGCTTGCCGCCCACGCGCACAATGCGCGCCGGTACACCGACCGCCGTTGCGTTATCGGGCACGGCATCCAGCACCACGGCGCCTGCCGCCACACGGGCGTTATCGCCCACGCGGAACGGCCCCAGCACCTTTGCGCCCGCACCGACGAGCACGTTATCCCCAAGCGTCGGGTGGCGCTTGCCCTGGTCCTTGCCCGTGCCACCGAGCGTCACGCCCTGATACAGCGTGCAGTTGTCGCCGATGACGGTCGTCTCACCGATGACGACGCCCATGCCGTGGTCGATGAACAGATTCTTGCCGATCGTCGCGCCCGGGTGGATCTCTATACCCGTTCTGCGGCGCGCGCGCTGCGAGATATAGCGCGCGATGAATTTCATATTATGGCGGAAAAACCAGTTTGCCTTGCGGTAAGACCGCACCGCCTTGAAGCCGGAATACAGAAAATAAACCTCCGCACGGCTGCGGGCGGCAGGGTCGCGCGCCATTACGGCGTCAAGCTCCGCCTTTAACTTAGAAAACATGCGTAAATCTCTCCTTAAAAACAAAAAGCCCCGAGCGCACAGCATAGGCGCTCGGGGGCGAAATGTATCCAAACATGCGTGATACAGTAGTTCCGCGGTTCCACTCCGGTTTATCACTCAAACGGCGTAACGTGCCGTATTCGTACGCGGCTCACTTTCGCTCACCGCATCCGCTCGCGAATGCACTTCGCCCGGTTCTTTTCTGCGGCGGCTTTCAGCCCATGACCTCCGCTCTCTATCGACTGCCCCCGGGGTACTCGTTCGGTCTCAGCGTTTACTTTATGACAGTATTTTAACACAGCCCTTTTAAAAACGCAAGTCCCTCCGTCACTTCTCCGCGCCATTTTATGCGGCTTTTTTCTTTTGGTGCTTTTAAAATGTGCCGCCGTTATGCTACAATGAAATAAAGGAGGGAGCCCCATGAAAAAGCGCCGCGTTTTTATTCTTGCCGTTATAAGTTTTGTTATCGCACTTTCCGCTGTACTCGTCCTGCAAAAGAATGCTGCACCGGCACGTTTAACGACGGATGAAGTGGCCATGCTGCGCGGGCAGTACCCCGTTTGCAGCGGCTCCCCGCCGCTTATTGAGACCGTGCCGCTTTCGCTTGCCGACTGCGCTGCCATGGCCGATACGTTTTTGTACGGCGAGATCGAAGGCGAAGCGCAGGTTTTCAGCCAAATCACTTCTGATTTTTACGAGTACACCCTCGTAATTCTGTCTGACACCGCAAATCAATACAAGCCCGGCGACCGCGTGACGATTGCGGCGAACATCTTATTCAAGGATTATAACCCGCAGTTTCAGGACGGTATGCGCATCGTGACGCCGATCCGTGCGGATCAAAATATCGCTTCCCGCACCTATTTTGGCACAGAGGGCACGTATTACGTCACGCCGGACGGCTACGCGCTCTCCGCTTTTGAGGAGACCGATACCGCATTCAGCGGCCTGCGCGTAGAAGCGCTTTTGGAAAAACTGAAAGAAATGCAGAAATAAACACACAAAAACAGGGTACGCACTTTTTACAGTGCATACCCTGTTTATTTTAGCTGTGATTTAGAAATTAGAGCTGCTCGTCGATGATCTTCGCCTTTTCGAGCGCGCGCTTCTGGAGCAGTGCGTCGATCTTGGCATGCGGGTCGAGCAGGGAGCTGATGGAAGCATCGTGGTTCAAAGCGGAGATGAAGTATGCAATGTACTTCGAAACGTCAACTTCGTGGAACCACGGGCGGTTCTTCAGTTCCGGGTTGAGGTACGTCAGGTTGCTGCCGAAGATACCGTCGATAAGGCCTTCTTCATATGCCTTATCAAACTTTGCGAGGCCGTTCGTGAAGATAGCATACGTGCCGTAAGCAAAGAAGCGGCGAGCCTTGCGGGCCTTGACGTTCTCTGCGATGTCGAGCACGGATTCGCCGGAGGAAATGATGTCGTCCGCGACGAACACGTCCTTGCCCTCGACCGGGGTGCCGAGGTACTCATGCGCAACGATCGGGTTGCGGCCGTCTACGATACGGGAATAATCGCGGCGCTTATAGAACATGCCCATGTCCACGCCAAGCACGGAAGCATAGTACATGTTGCGGTTCAGCGCGCCCTCGTCCGGACTGACGATCATGAAATCTTTCTTATCGGTGGAAAGATCCGGGAAGTCCTTGAAGAGCTTCTTTAAAACCTGATAGGTCGGCATCAGGTTATCAAAGCCCATGACCGGCACAGCGTTCTGCACGCGCGGGTCGTGCGCGTCAAAGGTCAAAACGTTGGAAACACCCATCTGCTGAAGCTCCTGCAGCATGTAAGCGCAGTCCAAAGACTCGCGGTAGCTGCGGCGGTGCTGACGGCCGCCATAGAGCAGCGGCATCACGACGTTTACACGGTGTGCCTTGCCGCTTGCAGCCTGAATGAGGCGCTTCAGATCCTGATAGTGGTCATCCGGGGACATGTGGTTTTCGTTGCCGAAATAGTTGTAGGTCAGGCTGTAATTGCCTACGTCTACAACGAAGAACAGGTCATAGCCGCGTACGGTCGACTTGATCAGACCCTTGCTGTCGCCGGAAGAGAAACGCGGGCAGCTGTTCTCGATGATGAACGTGTCTACATCCATGCCTGCGCTCTTTGCCCAACGCACCAGGTGGGCCTCAACCTTTTCGGAAAGCTCACGCGCACCGGCGAGCGGTACGATGCCAAGCGGTGCTACGCGATTCTCTGCACTGAAAAACGTCTGTGATTCCATTGCCATTTGATTACTCCTTCAAACTGCATAATTCCGTTATTTGCCTGTCCGTTTTACACGAACAATGTCGGCTCTTGTCTATTTCAATATAGCACAAAATAGCGAGAATTTCCACAGCAAATACGCAAAATATTAAACTTTTGTTAAATCCGATAAGAGCGCCAGACCAAAAGGAGCGAGTTTGATTGAATTTACCGTTTGATCTGTACCGTACAACTTGTAGTTTTTCGGCAGATCCACAGTTTTTTCGCTTTCCGTGTAATTTCCTACAAAAATGATATTCTCATTTTCGCCGTGGCGGATGTGCGCCGTCACGCCGTGCGGCAGGGCGCAGTCGAGCGCTTTTTCAATGTGCAGCGTCTCGATCATCTCGCCGTACAGGGCAGAAAGCATATCGCTGCCGGTGCGGGCCGCAATGTAATATGCTTCGCCCTTGCCGAACTTATTTTTCGTCAGCGCCGCTTCACCGGCATAGAAATCTTTTTCATACGTGCCGAGCACCTCTGCCGTCAGCGGATGGATACGTGCGCAAAGCTCCATGGCGTCATAGCGCGCGCCGTTAAACGCAATGCTGTTCTTCATGCCGTCCGGCAGGCTGTCGATCTCTTCATTCCACACGCCGAACACGTCCATCATGTCGCCGGGGAAGCCGCCCATTTTGCACAGGTCGGTATCGTCCACAATGCCGCTCCAGTACGTCGTGACGAGCGTACCGCCATTTTCGACGAACGCGCGCATCTTCTTTTCAAAGCCGGCGCGGTACATGTAAAGCATCGGCGCGATAACGAGCTTATATTTCGAGATGTCGCCGTCCATATCGACAATATCTACCTGCACGCCCTTGTCCCAGAACGGACGGTAGTGCGTCAAAAGCGTCTCCACGTACTTTTCGTCTTTATCTTTGTTGCGCGGGCCCGCGGCGGCATCCAGCGCCCAGCGGTTCTCCACGTCATACACAATGGCGACCTGCGGCTTCACTTCGGTGCCGTATACGTCGCCGCGCTCGTTCATGATCTTCAGCTGTGCGCCGACGGACTGCACGTCCTTATAGACGCGGGTGTTCTCGTTCTTAACAGAATCAAATACTCCGCCATGGCTGACATGGTCGACCACCGCGCCGTGGAATTTTTCGCAGGAGCCGCGGCTCTTTCTGAACTGGAAGTACTGCACAGAATCGGAGCCGTGTGCCACGGCCTGCATGGAAGAAAGCAGGTGCATGCCCGGACGCTTCAGCATGCTGATGGGCGTCCAGTTCGTCATGCTCGGCGTGCTTTCCATAAGGAGGAAGTTTTCGTGCTTGATCGAACGCATCACGTCGTGCGTCATTGCGGAAGAAACGGCGATCTCCACATTATCGGTCGTATGCCACTGCGGGTAGTTGTCCCAGGAAACAACGTCGAGCTCCGGGCCGAACTTAAAGTAATCGAGACCGTCATAGAAGCCCATAAGGTTCGCGGTGACCGGGATATCCGGGTTCACTTCCTTCACGGCGTCGCGCTCCATTTTCATGAAATCGACCGTCTGGTACGTGACAAAACGCTTCCAATCGAGCGTCAGGCCGTGCACGTTCATTTCGCCGTTCGGCTGCGGCGCATGGATCTGGTCCCAGCTTGTATACGTGTGGCTCCAGAAATCCGTCCACCATGCGTGGTTCAGGTCATCGAGCGTCTTATACTTCTTTTTCAGCCAATCGCGGAACGCCTGCTGGCACAGCGGGCAGTAGCACTCGCCGCCGTATTCGTTAGAAAGGTGCCACAAAATAACGCCCGGGTGGTTTGCAAAGCGCTTTGCAAGGCGCTTGTCCATCTCGCGGGTCTTCTCTCTGTACACGGGGGACGTATAGCAGTGGTTGTGGCGCGCGCCGGAAAGGTCGCGCACGCCGTTATTCTGCACGCGGCGGATCTCCTCATACTTTTCGCTCATCCAAAGCGGCTTTGCGCCGGACGGTGTGGAAAGCACGGTATAAATGCCGTTTTTGTAGAGGTTGTCGATGATCTTCTCCAGCCAATCGAAGTCATATTCGCCCTCGCGCGGCTCCAGATGTGCCCAGGAGAACATGGCGACGGAAACGGAATTGATGTCCGCTTTCTTCATCAGCTCCACGTCCTGCTTGAGGATCTCGGGGTAGCGCAGCCATTGTTCGGGATTATAATCGCCGCCATGCAGCAGCTTCGGAAATTTCGGTGTAAGGGGTTTCATATAAAATACCTCCGTCAGCGCGGCTTCCCGCGCGTAATCTACACCCAGTATACAGGTTGTACGGACAATTTTCAAGAGTGAATTTCACATTCTTCATTCTTTAAATTCTGCTTCTTCGTTATGCGTGAAGTAGAAGAAAAAAACGCGCAGGTTTTGCTTTCTGCGCGCTTTACCTTTTTCCTGTTCATCATTTAAAAAGGCGGCTTTTGCCGCCTTTCAAGGGAACCCATGCAACTGGGTTCCCTACGGCAGAACAGTCCACTGGACTATTCTGCCTACCTTCCTAGTTTTTGCGAACGCAAAGGTGTTTCGAGCTCTGCGGAGCTCGACCAAAGGCTTTGCCTTTGGAATCCACCAACTTTCTCGAAGAAAGTTGGATCAAAGACTTTATTCGCTCGTTTTACTTTAGCTCGTGCCAAACTCCCTTGTCAGCTTATGCATTCTCACAAAATACGTGGTGACAAGCAAAATCGCAGCGCCGGTCCAGGCGGCGACCTCCGCGTAGAAAATGCCCTCCTGTCCCATGATGAGCGGCAAAATGAGCGCCACGCCCACGCGCATCAGAAATTCCATGATGCCCGAAGCCATCGGCATGACGGTATCGCCGAGGCCCATCAGCGCCGAGCGGTAAATATGCAGCATATACAGGATAGACAAGCAGATGCTCATGATGTTAAGGTAATGCACCGCGACCTTTGACGATACCGCCACTTCCTCCGCTGTGCCGGAAATGAACAGCGCAATGCCGTATTTGCCGAAAATCAGCACGGAAACCGTGATGACAACCGAGGTCAGCAGCGCAATCCACGTTGCGGCGTGCATGCCCTTCTTCACGCGGTGCAAAAGTCCCGCGCCGAGGTTCTGCCCCACATACGTCGTCACGGCGTAGCCGAACGAAATCGCCGCGATCTCCAAAATGCCGTAGAGCTTATTCGTCGCCGTAAAGCCCGCCACAAACAACGTGCCGTAGCGGTTGACGACCGACTGCACCACCATGCCGCCCACGGCGATGATGACGTTCTGCGCGGCGACCGGCGTGCCAAGCCCCAAAAGGCGCTTTGCCATTTCCGGATCCGGCAGGAAATACTCTTTTTTCAGGTGGATGACCTTCACGTGCAGCACGGCACGCAGGCAATAAAGCGCCGCAAAAAGCTGTGCGATGACCGTCGCGATGACCGCGCCCGCAATGCCCCAGTGGAATACCATGACGAACAACAGGTCGAGCCCGATGTTGAGGATAGACGCGATGACCATGGCATACAGCGGCGTTTTGCTGTCGCCGAGCGCACGCAGGATGCTTGCAAGCACGTTATACGCCATGATGATGGGTATACCCGCAAACATGATGCGCAGGTATGTGAACGCGCCGCCGATGATCTCCTCCGGCGTGTTCATGGCGCGCAGCACGGGTGCCATGGCGACTTGGCTCAGAATGACGGTCAAGATTGAAATGACCGCCGAAAGCGAGATCGTCGCGCCGATGGCGCGATTGAGGCCCTCGTGGTCTTCCGCGCCGAAACGCTGCGCCATATAAATGGAAAAGCCCTGCGCAAAGCCTTGGATAAGCCCCAGCACGAGCCAGTTCAGCCAGTCCGCCGCACCGAGCGCCGCCAGTGCGTTTACACCGAGCGCCTGCCCCACAATGGCGGTATCCACCACCGTGTAGAACTGCTGAAACACGTTGCCCAGCATCAGCGGTATCGCGAAAGTGAAAATCAGCTTTGCAGGGCTGCCTTTTGTCATATTTTGAATGCGTTCTGTTTTTGCCATAAACTCCTCATGATTTCGCCGAAAGTTTTTCCGGCAATTTGTGAATACGAATGTAATATGTCACGCACAGCAGCGCCGCCGCGCCGAACCACGCGGAGACCTCTGCAATGCAGATGGAAAGAAAGCCCAGATTGAACACTTTAGAGAGCACGAGCACAACGGAAATGCGCAGAATTAGCTCCAGCGCGCCGGAGAGCATCGGCACCACCGTGTCGCCGAGACTTTGCAGGGAAAAGCGGTAGACGAACAGCAAACCCAGCACCCACATCATCGCACCGCCGCACAGCAAATACGGATACGAAGCTTCGATGACCGTCTGCTCCACGCCGGAGACGAACACCGCCGTCAGCTGGCGACCGAACAGAATCATTGCGCCGCCGATGAAGAAATCGACGATGAGCACCATCAAAATGCCGCGGCGCACACCCATTTTGATGCGGTCAACGCGCCCCGCACCGAGGTTCTGCCCGACATATGTGCCGAGAGAAAGACCGATGATGCTGCCCGGCTGCTCCGCAAGGCCGACGATCTTTGAGCCCGCCGTGTACGCTGCCACCGTTGTGGAGCCAAAGCTGTTCACAACACCCTGCAGCGTCATGCCGCCGATGGCCGTAATGGAATTCATGAACCCGACCGGCAGGCCGAGCTTTAAAAGGCTGAAAATGATCGTTTTATCCATGCGCTTTTCGCCCGCCTTAAAGCGCAGCACCGGCATGCGGCACAGCACGAAAAGGCACATTAAGCCGGAAAGCAGCTGCGCCAAAACGGTCGCCCACGCAGCGCCCGCCACGCCCCACTGGAACGTCATGACGAACAAAACATCCAGCCCGATGTTTACCGCCGAGCTGATGAGAATGATGATGAGCGGCGACATGCTGTCGCCGAGCGCGCGCAGAATGCTGGAAAGCGTGTTGTAAAACACCGTCGTAAAAATGCCGATGAAAATAATGCGGATGTACAAAAGTGCGTCGTCAAAAATATCGGTCGGCGTACCCATCAGTGTCATGAGCGGACGCGAGAAAATGAGACTTAACGCCGTGATGACCGCAGCGCTCATAAAGCCGAGGTAGCCCGCGTTCATCACCGTGCGGCGCATGTCGCTTTCGTCGCCTGCGCCGAAGCGTTGCGAAATCAAAATGGAATACCCGTGCGTCAAACCGTTGATGAAACCAAAAATAAAGAAATGTACCGAACCCGTGGAACCCGCCGCCGCAAGCGCATTGACGCCTACACCGCGGCCGAGCACCATGGCATCCGCCACAGAGTATAACTGCTGAAACACATTGGCAACGAGCAAAGGCAGTGCAAATGCCAACAAAAGCTTTACCGGGCTGCCCTTCGTCATATTGCGAACCACAAAATAGCTCCCTTCAAAAGACACTTTAGCTATCATTATATCGGATAAAATGTTGCAATTCAATACCCATATGTCGTTTTTGAGGGGTGTAAACGCCGAATTTTCCTATTCTTTTTTGGCTAATTTGGCGCGGTTTCGACTTCAGCAACAAGCCGTGTAAAAAAGCAGCGCCATGCAAAAGCCGCACAGCGCCGCGTGAATTTTGTTCAATCAAACGATGTAATCGACCGCAACCGCCTTTTCGCGAACTGTCGCAACATAGGTCTTCACCGTGTTGCAGTGGTACGGGTCTTTCTGGTATTCTTCGAGCGCCTCAGGGCTCTCGAGCGTAACGGTCAGGCAGACGTCAAAGGAGCGCTCGGAGTGGAGGAAATCCGCACCGGCTTCCACGTCAAGTGCCTGCGGCACGCGGCCCTTCATCGTCATAAAAAGATCGCGCAGCTTTTCGCACTGCTCCTTGGAATTGTCCTTGAGCTTGATCATTAAAACATGCTTTACCATTTGAAAAACTTCCTTTCGGATAAAATTATTGCATAGCTAAAGAAGACCATGGTTAAAAGTTTTGCTCAAGCTTTTTCAAAAGCTTGCAGGTTCTCAGGGCAGCGCCCTGAGTCGTCGTTCGCAAACGACGAAATCTTTTTGCCTCCTCAAAGACTAGGAAGGTAGGTTTGAACGTCCGGGGGACGTTCAAACCGTAGGAAACCCAGTCGTATGGGTTTCCTAAAAGGCGGCAAAAGCCGCCTTTAAACTAAAATCGTCTCACTTAACTCCCGAAACCGCCCTGTCGAGCGCGCCCAAATCCTTGTGAATCCGCACATCGCGCAGGCCGGCGGCTTCAAACAGCACCTTTATCGCCTGCCCCTGCGTCTCACCGATTTCCACGGCGAGCACGCCGTTCGGGTGCAATTTTTTCGCCCAAATATCGCAGATCGCGCGGTAGAAGATGAGGCCGTCCGCGCCGCCGTCCAACGCCGTTTTCGGCTCTTTCTGCACTTCGCGCTGCAAAAGCGGTAGCTCGCTTGTCTCAATATACGGCGGGTTCGACGCGATGAAATCGAACCCATCCGGCAGCGTCTCCGCAAACGCTTTATCCAACATGTCGCCCTTTACCGCCGTCACCGGCAGCTCCGGGTAACGCGCCAAATTCTCGTTTAAATAGTTGAATGCGCTGTCGTACAGCTCCACTTCCGTCACTTCGGCGTGTGCTTCTTTCGCGATGGAAAGCCCCACCGCGCCTGTGCCGGCGCAAAGGTCAAGCCCTTTCGGCGGATTCTCGGTCTTCGGCAGCCGCCTGCACACCGCTTCCACCAAAACAGCAGTGTCCTCGCGCGGGATCAAAACGCCCTCCCCACAGGAAAGCGTCAGGCTCATAAAATCCCACTCACCGATGAGATATTGCAGCGGCTCGCCCGTCTTGCGCTTTTCGAGCGCGGACAAAAGCTTTTCCTCCGCTTCCGGTTCGGCTATTTTGTCCCCGTGCAAAAGCAATTCTGTGCGGTTTGCGCCGCAAAAATGCTCCAAAAGGCACGCAGCTTCAAACGCCGGGTCCTCCGTGACGGGTTCAAGCTCCGCTTTCGCCGCGCGATATAACTCCTGCAGCGTCATCGGATAATATCCTCGCCGTTTTCCGGGATGACCGCTTTCATCGCCGCGATGGCGGCCTCCATCATCTTGTCGGTCGGCTCCTTTACGGTCAGGCGCTGAAACCACAGGCCCGGCGCCGCAATGATGCGCGTCAGTACGTTATCATATTTGCCGCAGAGCTTGATAAGCTCATACCCGATGCTGACGACGATCGGCAGGCACAGAAGCTTACAAAATGTGCGCAAAAACGGATTGGAAAACGGAATGAAAAAGCCGATGATAATGCCGAGCAAAAGCATTAAGATCATAAAGCTGGAGCCGCAGCGCGGGTGAAAACGCTTCTGTTTCCGCACATTTTCCACGGTGAGCGGCAGGTCGTTTTCATAGCAGAAAATCGTCTTGTGCTCCGCGCCGTGGTAGCGGAATGTGCGGTCAATCTCCGGCATTTTAGAGATGACAACAATGTACAGTACAAAAATGACGATACGTAAAAGGCCCTCAAACACCGAACGCCAACCACTGATGCCGTCGCCCGTGAGCATCATCAGCCCGTTAAAGAGCACCGCCGGCAAAAAGAAGAACAGCAGCACCGCAAGCGCCACGCCCAGCACACCGCCCACGGCGACGACCGCATTCATCACCTTGTCTCCGAATTTCTTTTCGAGCCACTTTTCAAATTTCGAGGGCTCTTCCTCTTCCTCGCCGCCCACTTTATCCGCCGAAAGCGTCAGCGCCTTCATACCGAGGCGCAGGGTATCCACCATAGAGAACACGCCGCGTATAAACGGCTTTTTCAAAATGGGGTATTTTTCGCGCAGCGACGGCGTGGAAACCTCCTCCGTTGTAATATTTCCGGCTTCGTCACAAAAAGCCGCTACGTTTTTCTTCGGGCCAACCATCAAAATGCCCTCAAGCAAGGCCTGCCCGCCGATAGATGTTACGCGTTTTGCCATTCTTTCTCCTTTTGCTTATAAACAATATTTAATCCTGTTTTCTCTCCACGACCTGCACCTGCGCGGTGGCGGTGGGAATCTGCGTTGTATTGGAAAGCTCGGGATTCATCTCAAGCTTTTTCATGGTCGGTATCGTGATGATGACCGTGGTACCCATGCCTTCTTCGCTGTCAACATCAAGCGAGCCGGAGTGCAGCTCCATGATCTCATTTGCGACGGCGAGGCCAATGCCGTTGCCGCGCACGTTTTGGTTTGCTTTGTAGAACTTCTTTTTGACGTTTGGCAGATGCTCCGCCGGGATGCCGCAGCCACTGTCCTTAATGATGACGCGGATAAACCCGTCGTCCTCATACGCGGAAACACGCACCGTACCACCGGGATTCGTGTATTTCAAAGCGTTGTCGATGACGTTGATGAACACCTGCCGCAGGCGATTCACATCGCCCAAAATCGGCGAAAGCATCGTGTCCTCCTCATCGTAAATGAGGTTTTTATGCTCCGTTCGCGCGCGGTCGGTGAACATGTACACGGCCTCATCGAGCTCCGCCAAAAGATCGATTTTCTTGAGGATCAGCCGCATTCTGCCGCTTTGCATGCGGGAGAAATCCAGAAGCTCCTCCACCATGCCGGAAAGGCGTTCTGCCTCGCGCACGATGACATTCATGCCCTTATCATACGTTTCGCGGCCGATGCCGCCTGTTTGCAGCGTTTCCGCCCAACCCTTGATAGCCGTCAGCGGCGTGCGCAGCTCGTGCGAAACAGAGGAAATGAAGTCGTTTTTCATTTTTTCCGCTGTGCCAAGCTCTGCCGCCATGTCGTTGATGGAGTCGCACAGTGCGCCGAGCTCGTCGTCCTTCTCTTTCTTGACGCGCACGTCAAAATCGCCCTTTGCGATTTTTTCCGCTGTAGCATTGAGTTCCCGAATGGGCGTGATAATAGACCGCACAAAATAGATGCCCGAAAGCGTGACGAGCACCAAAATGAGCACACCGATGCCGATCAAAACCAGCACGACATACGTAATCTGCCGGTCTGCGCGCTCCATAGAGACGATGTACCGCACCGCGCCGAGCACCGCGCCGTTTGCGCCGCGCGCCACGCGCGAGACGGCCATGACCTTCTCGCCGCTCGCGAGCTTGCCGATCCAATAGCCGTACCCGTTTTCGCTGTGCAAGGCACTTTCAAAATCGGGCTTGCTCTGGTTTTGGTCCGGCGCAAAGCCGGAGGAGGTAGACAAAATGCTGCCCGAACGCGAGACCGCCATGACCTCCATGAGGTCTTTATCCGGGAAATTTTCGGTGTAGCTTCTGGCTGCAGCGTTAAACTCGCTTACGGTTTTCATGCTGCCGGAAAGCACGGTGGGCAGCTCGTCGCTGCGACCGATGAGCGTCATTTGGATGCCGTTATAGGCATAGCTCTGCACAACGAAAGAAAGCGCCGCAATACAGGCTGTAAATAATAAAATCATCACACCGAGGCTGTTAAACAGCCAGCGTCTTGCGATACCTTTTTTGAACACGCGCTTTCCTCCTTTCTGTGCTTCTTTTTGTGGAATAGCCTATTTTTATCATTTTGAATGACTTGCCCTGCAAGTCATCAGAAAACCCATGCAACTGGGTTTTCTGCTGTACAACAGTCCACCGGACTGTTGAACCTACTTTCCTAGTTTTTTATTAGGCAAAAAGATTTCGTCGTCTGCAGACGACGCCTCAGGGCCTTGCCCCGAGACCCCATAAACTTTCTGAAGAAAGTTTAATCAAAGACTTCATTCGTTTGCTTTCACGCAACCTTTTGATTACTTATCCCACCGATAGCCGATGCCCCACACGGTGACAACATGTCTCGGGTTCGAGGGCTCGTCTTCGATCTTCATTCTCAACCTGCGAATATTCACGTCTACGATTTTTTCCTCACCGACATATCCGCTGCCCCAGACGTGCTTTAGAATTTCGGAGCGTTTTAACGCCTTACCAGCATTTGAGATGAAGTATTCCATAATCTGAAACTCCACCTGTGTCAGCTCCACGGGGTTGCCGTCTTTTGTGAATGAGCGGTTGCGCAGGTTCAGCACGAAGCGGCCGGAGCGCAGCTCTTCGGAGAAATTCGGCTCTGCGGCTCTCGTAAACTGTGCCACACGGCGGTAAACGGCGTCCACGCGCGCCACGAGCTCAGAGGGGCTGAACGGCTTCGTCACATAATCGTCCGCGCCCATCATCAGGCCCGTCACCTTGTCCATTTCCTGCGTTTTCGCCGTCAGCATGATGATGCCGATGGTCGCGTTTTTCTGTCTTAATTCCTTACATACAGCAAGGCCGTCCAGACTGCCGGGCATCATGATGTCCAGCACGGCCACGTCAAAATCGCCGCCAGCCTGCTCGTACACGCGCAAGGCTTCCTCACCGCTTGCGGCTTCCACGCAGTCGTACCCCGCGCGCTTTAAATTGATGACCACAAACTCGCGGATATTCTGTTCGTCCTCTGCCACCAATATCTTTTTCATGTTCGTTTCCCCTTTCTGTCCCCCATTTTCAGTCTATATTTATTCCAGCACTTCAAATCCGCTTTGCAGCGTTTTTTCGTCGCTTTCCGCCATGGAATCGTCCAAAATGCGCAGCACATACACGCGCCCGGCGGAGCTGCTCAACAGAATATCTTCGTCATCCTGTTCTTTTTCCGCCCAGTCTTCCTCCGTATATACCCGAATGGAGAACTTGTCCTCCCGGCCGAGGTAATTGCCGTTAAAGCCGATCTGCGTATACGTAAAGAATGTCGCTGTGCGGGTCACGGTGTCATTTTGGCAGCCGTAGTTATCCTCGCTGCTCGGCAAAAACAGGTTGTAGTTTTCCGCCGTATTCAAAATACTCGCGCACACCGGCGTCAACGTGTTGTCCTGTAAGCTATACGTGTTCCACGTGATGACATACCCGGTGGAATCCGCCGTCGTTTCGCTGCCGTTTATCGTCAGCACCGCTGTGGGGATCTCCACAATACCATCGTTATTCACATCGCGCGAAACGGCCGCGGCCGCCGTCGGCCGATCCGTCGCGTTTTCTTCGTTTGAGAGCGGCGAAATGAGCCGATCGGACGCTTCGTCATACCCGATGACCTGCGTCAGCATGCGTCCGTCCGCCTTCACGCCGTCCAGCACCGCTGCGCGCCGCCAGGAGTTCACCTGCGAAAAGCTCACAGAGGTGTAGCGCGTCACGGCCGCGTCGAGCGGCACGGTCTTAGAAACATACGGCTGGTCGCCGTCAAAGCGGTATAATCCGCCAAGCGCAGTGATCTCTTCGCCGCTTGTCTGCGCCGCCTGCAGAACAAACAGCTCTTTGATGTTGTCGTTGTCAAAATCCGTCAGCAGCATTTCGCTGTACGAGACCGTCGTCATGGAAAACTCGCGGATCGTGTCCCCATCCATATAATAGACCGAAACGCTCGCCGTCGCCGTGAGCGGGTCGCCCCACCCCACGATGATCTCGTCCATGCCGTCGCCCGTCAGATCGCCGAAAAGCACCTTGTCCACCTGCGTCGCCGCCGAGGTGAACCGCGCCATGGAGCTCCATGCGCCGTCTTCGTTCTTTTTGAAAAACTCAAGCCGCGTGCCGCCCGTGTCGCCGTTTGCGCAGAAGCTCACGACCTCCGAGGTGCCGCATCCGTCCAAATCGCGCGAGATGATCGCCGAGCGGTAATCGCCGTATTTCGGGTAAACCAGCGTCACGTCGCCCACGCTGCCGCCCATCAGGGCGTATATCGCCTCTCTGTCCGCCGTCGTTTTCGGCGGAGACATCAGTGTCTGCGCGTCAAGGCCCGTCAGCTCGCTGCACCCCGAAAAAGAAAGCGTCAAAAGTGCGGCGAGCGCCGCCGCTAAAAATTTTTTCAGTTTTCCGCGCATCGCCGTCACCTCCTGCGCAAATTCACAACATGAATTTACAATATCAATATAAGTATAGCATATCCCCCGCACCGCCGCAAGCAGTCAAAGGCGCTTTCATATCTTATAAAAATTAAATTTCTGTGACGGCATTGAGAAACCGGCGCATGCGTGGTAAAATGGAGAAAATATCTTATGATAAAGGAGCCCGCATGAAAAAAGCAACACACAATACCCGCGTGCGTTGGGTGCTCGGCATCCTCATTTTGCTCACGCTCGCGTTCATCTGGGGCAACTCCATGCAGAGCCGCGCGGTCTCCGGCGGCATGAGCGGCTCTTTAAAAGCGTGGCTGGAGCAGCTTCTGCACACGGAGATCAGCGAATTTCTGCTGCGCAAGGCGGCACATTTTTCGGAATACGGCCTTTTGGGCGTGGAGTTTTCCCTTCTGCTCGGCCTGCAGCGCGATAAAACCGGCAAAAATTTTCAACACGGCCGCAATTTGCTCGATTTCCCGCTCATCGGCATGCTGTGCGCCGTCACGGACGAGACCATCCAGATTTTCTCCGGCCGCGGCTCGCTCGTTTCCGATGTATGGATCGACACCGCGGGCTTTTCGACCGGGTTCTTTTTGACCGTTCTGCTCTTTTTGCTCATCAATCATTGTAAAAAAGCCGGATGACCGGCAACCGGAAAGGATAAATACCATGAAACAACATATTTTAAAGCGCATTCCCATGCTCATCACCGTGTCCGTCCTGCTCGCGTGCATCGTGTTCTCCGGCTGTGCAGGCCGCCCCGTCATTACGGATGAGCAGTTCACGTCCGCCTGCGAATCTGCCGACTGCGAAGTGACAGACGTTTCCGACCAGTTTGACAGCAGCGTCATCACCAAAGCGCTGACCGTTTCCGGCGACGATTACTCCCTCGGCTTTTTCACGTTCGCTTCCACGGACGACGCCAAAACGAACTACGCGCAGATGCTTTCAAGCGTCAAGACCTCCGAGGGCAAGGCGGTCGACTCCAGCGAATACAACCGCTACACGTATAAAGGTGACGACCTCACGACCGTCCTCTACCGCAACGGCACCACCATTCTTTTCGCCACCGGCGCGGATAAGGACACTGTAAATAAGATCGTGGACGCACTGGGATTATAAACGTTAAAGGCTCGTCGGTTTTACCGACGAGCCTTTAAAAATACCTTGCCATGCGGGCGGCGGCGTTTGGGATGAACGTTTCCGCCCGCTCTGCTATATAAGCCGCCGTCAGCGCGCCTGCGCCGACGTATTCCCCATACTCCGTAAACAGGCTGCGCGCCGCAATGCGCTCCGAAAACCGCACCGTCACGCACAGAAAGAACCGACTGCCGATCCGCCCCAGCGCCGAAGAAAGCACATGCAGCGTGTGCACGGCGCGCTCCACCGCATCCATCAAACGCCCCACGCTTTCAAAGCAAAACGTCAGTGGCACGGGCGGCGAAACGATACGTATGCCACCACCCCCTTTCTCTTTCCAAGGCACACCCTCGGGTGCATCTTAAACCAGTTTACGCCAAAGGCAGGTACACCGTGCCGATTTTTCTTTGAAACCTCTTGACATTTTCCTTTTATGCTCTTATAATTACCGATGTTAATTATCAAAGGCAACAAATTAAAAAAAGGGGTATGCGCTCGTTATGACGATCGAAAAAATCAAAAAAATGATGGACGCCTGCTACCTTGCAAAGCGCGCGCGGGACATGCTCCCCGTGCTGCCGCAGGGCGTAGCGCCGTCTTATATCCACTACCTCGACATCATCGAGATGCTGGAAGAACGCGGCGTGCGCGTGAAGGTCTCCGACATCAGCGACGCGCTCGGTTTGCCGCGCCCCGGCGTGACCCGCACCGTGAAGGAAATGGAGCAAAAGGGCTACCTTAAAAAGACCGCTTCTGAGGAAGACGGCCGCGTGACCTACATTTCCGCCACAGAGACCGGCAAGGCGCTTTCCGAAAAGTACAATAAAGCGTATTTCGGCGCGCTTTTGCCGTACCTTTCGGACATTTCCGAAGAGGATGCGGACTGCACCATTCAGACCATCGAAAAGTTCTACCATGTCATGAGCGAAAGGAGAATTGAACTTGAGTAACGCAAAAAACGATTTTACAGAAGGCAGCATTTTAAAAAAGCTGACCTATTTCATGCTGCCCGTTTTGGGCGCGCTCGTTTTACAGGCGGCCTACGGCGCCGTTGACCTGCTCGTTGTCGGCCGCTTCGGCAGCACGGAGGGTCTTTCCGCCGTTTCCACCGGCAGCCAGATCTTAAACTTTGCCACGTTCGTCATTACGGGTCTTGCCATGGGCGTTACGGTGCTCATCGCGCGGTTCCTCGGCGAAAAGAAGCCGGAGCAGATTGGCGCGCTCATCGGCGGCTCTTCCATTGTGTTCGCCATCATTTCCGCCGTTTTGTTCGTCGCCATGGTGTTTTTCGCGCGCCCCATCTCTGTTTTGATGCAGGCGCCAACGGAAGCCGTTGAACTCACCGCGGTTTATGTGCGCATCTGCGGCGGCGGTATTTTCTTCATCATCGCCTACAACCTGCTCTCCGCCATTTTCAGAGGACTCGGCGACAGCAAGTCCCCACTGCTGTTCGTCGCAGTCGCGTGCGTCGTGAACATTTTCGGCGATCTGCTCCTTGTTGCCGTCTTCAAGTTGGATGCCGCCGGCGCAGCGCTCGCCACCGTGTTTGCGCAGGCGCTCAGCGTCGTATTCGCGCTTCTTCTCCTCAAAAAGCGCGGGCTGCCGTTTACCATCACCAAAAGGGATTTCCGTTTGAACGCCCAGTGCCGCAAGGCTATGCAGATCGGCCTGCCGCTCGCTTTGCAGGAGCTGCTCACCCAGCTTTCCTTCCTCGCGCTGTGCGCGTTCATCAACGCGCTCGGTCTGGAGGCTTCCTCCGGCTACGGTGTCGCGTGCAAAATCGTCAGCTTTGCCATGCTCGTACCCAGCTCCCTCATGCAGTCTATGGCGTCGTTCGTCTCCCAAAATGTCGGCGCGGGCAATATCAAGCGTGCAAAGCACAGCATGTTCACGGGCATCGGCATCGGTCTTGCCATCGGCTGCATCGTATTCGTGCTCGTCTGGTTCAAGGGTGATCTGCTCACCGGCATTTTCACGACCGACCCCGGCGTTATTCAAAGAGGCTTCGAGTACCTGCGCGGCTTCGCGCCGGAAACCATGGTCACGGCCGTGCTGTTCAGCATGATGGGCTACTTTAACGGGCGCAACAAAACCGTGTGGGTCATGGTGCAGGGGCTCATTCAAACCCTGCTCGTGCGTCTGCCGCTTGCGTATATCATGAGCATCCAGCCGAACGCCAGCCTGACGTATATCGGCCTCGCCGCCCCCATCGCGACCACGGTCGGCATCGTCTTAAATGTCATTTATTTCCTGTACCTCAACAAAAAAAGACGTACAGGAACAGAACAAAAAAAGCACCTCCGAATCCCGCATTTGATTTACCCGTCTATATCTTCTGGATCCCGCCGATCTTTCGGCGGGATTTTTTTGTAAAAATGCAGATTTCCCCTTGACAAGTATTACTATGCGTTGTATAGTATTGTGCAAAGAGAGGTATCTCGGAAAGGGGATGCAAAATGGACATTCAGCTCAAGCGCGGGCTGCTCGATGTGTGCGTGCTCGCGGCGATCAAGCAGGAAGACTCCTACGGCTACAAAATCATCAAAGACATAAAGCCGTATGTGGAGCTTTCCGAATCGACCCTATACCCCATTCTGCGAAGATTGGAGGCCGCACAGCTGCTCTCGGTGCATTCTGCCGAGCACAACGGCCGGCTGCGCAAGTATTACCACATCACGGAACAAGGGCAAAAGCGGCTTGAAGATTTCAAAGCCGAGTGGAACGAGATCGTTTCCATCTACGAATTTGTGACAAGGGAGGACAAAAACAATGCGTAAAGAAGAATTTTTGACGGCACTGCGTGCAGGGCTCACCGGGCTTTCGCCGGAGGGCGTAGAAAAGCTTGTGGAGTTTTGCAGCGAGATGATCGATGACCACATGGAAGACGGCCTCACGGAAGAAGAAGCCGTTGCCGCCGCAGGCTCCTTAGATGAGCTCATCCAACAGGCCAAAACAGAGCTTTTGCCCGTAAAGACCGCGAATTTCACGGAAAAATCCACCTTTGGCGACACCCTGCGCACCTATACGGCAGAGAGCAGCATCTGCGGTGTAGCCGCCGATTGCGGCCCGGCAGATTTCATCCTCCTGCCCTCTGAAAATAACACCTGCCGCGTGGAGTGCGCCGAAAACGAGACTGTGCACTATGTCGTAACGACCGAAAACTGCGTGTTGCACATCCGCCGCGCAGACAGCCGCACCGTGTTTTCTTTCTTCAAGTTTTACAGAGCACAGCGTTCTGAGCCCGTGCGCGTTTATCTGCCGCAGGGCGCGTATAAATCGCTCGAAGTCAAAGTCACAAGCGGCGACATTGCCGTTCCCGCGGGCTACACCTTCGATACGGCTTCCCTGCACAGCGCGAGCGGCGACATCGCCTGCTGTGCAGAATGCGGCGCGCTTTCTGCACAAGCCGCAAGCGGAGACATCACCCTCAAAGACACTTCGTGCGGCACATTGGCGCTCGGCACCGCAAGCGGCGCTGTCACCCTGCTCAACATCAAAAATGAAAGTGGCGGCTCTATAGAGACGGCAAGCGGCAAGGCGCAGATCACAAATTATAAGGGCGACGCGCTGGAAATTGGAACCGCCAGCGGCAAGGTCAGCCTTGAAAATGCGGAATGCGCAGCGCTGCATATCAACACGGCAAGCGGCGGGGTCGATCTTACACATACCGTGTCCGCAGACGTTATGGAAATCGGTACTGCAAGCGGCAGTATTCATTTTGAAAACTGTGACGCCGCCACCCTTTCGCTCGACAGCACGAGCGGCAGCGTGGTCGGCACGCTAAACACCGGCAAAGCTTTCCGTGCTCAAAGCAGAAGCGGCAAAGTGGATGTTCCGTTCGATACCGGCACAGGCACATGCAAAGTCAGCACGCTCAGCGGCAGTATCCGCATTAAAATTGCAAAATAACGTAAAAAATCTCTCTCGGCTGCGCCGAGAGAGATTTTCAATTTCGAACCTTATTTTACTTTATTTCTGAACTTCGGTACCAACACGGTGGCGAGCACCCAGAACAGCTCGTAGATGACGAGCGCAAATGCGGAAATCTGCTCCACACCCGCAACGAATGTGAGGAACGCCACAAGCACAAAGCCGATGACAACCGCCGCGTTCTGCATGGCGACGATAAAGCTGATGTTCTTCTTTTCGTCGATGCACGTGGAAACAAGGCTCATCATGGATTCCACACGACCCTTTGTGGCGGCATAGGCGTCCACGCGGTCCGCAGTGTCGTTCACAAGGTGGTCTGCCGGGCCGTCTTGGCCCGCGCCGATGACATTCACCGCCGTGGCGTCAATGCCGAACAGGCGCGAAATGAACTGCGGCGTAAGGTTCGGGTCTGCCGAACGCAGAATGAGCGAAACGCCGTTCATTTCCATGTTCTGCAGCTCCGCTTTCTTCTTACGGTCTGCGTTATAGGTCAGGATGAACATGGCGTAAAGCTCGCCGCCCATTGCAACGTACAAGATCTGTCGGCTGCCCGTCGTGTACTGACTCTCCACATTTTGCTCCGGCGCTTCCACACCGTGCGCAGTCAAAAGCGTACGGGAGCCGATGAGCACCTCTTTGCCGTCCACCGTGCCCACAACGCCGTTTCCGGCCTCAAATGCGGCCTTTTCGACCTCCGGAAGCTCGCCCTCATGCTCGCTGAATACCTGCTCGAACACGCCGCAAAGCGGGCCGCCGAGCTGCTGCACCAACGTGCCGGCAGCCAAAGCGGCTTCTTCAAGGCCCTCCTGCTTAAACGGCTTCACCCCGTTCAAAACGACCGTGCCGCGCGGGAAAAGCTCTGTGGAATCAACTAGAACGGCATTTACGGCGCTCATGCGCTTGATACCTTCATAGCCGGAGACCATCGCGCCGCGGCGGCGCAGACGGTGGGAAAGACGGCTCACCGGCAGGTTTACGGCCAGCATATTCATCACCGCTACACACACGCAGCAGGAAGCCGCCAAAGCCGTAATGGCAAGGGACGCATCTTTCGTGATGACAAGCGCCACCACGCACAGAAGCAGCGAAGAAATGAGGCCCACCGGCGCCAAAACCTGCGAAGAGGTCTCTGCCGGGTCCGGCTCATAGGAAATTTGTAAGAAGCGCTTTAAGAAGCCCGCTTTCTGCTGATACGCGATTGCAGGCTGCGAAATGACGGAGGAACCCGCCATTTTTAAAGACGTGTTGTAATCGTCAAATACGCGCACCGCATATTTCTGCTCGCGGGAAGACACAAAGCGGAAATTCGAGTGGATGCGGCGCAGCATCGTCAGCTTGCCGACGGTATTCAGGAACAGAATACCCGCCGCAATACCGGCGTAAAGGTGGATTTTACCCATGCTGAGCGCAGCCGGCGCAAACAGCGTGCAGAGCGTCTGCACAAAAACCGCCACACAAGCTACCGCAGCGGCAGAATCCGAATTCGCGCGGAACTCAAACAGTGCCTTCAGACCGTTTAAAATCGTTTTCGCGCAGAAGCCGATGGCCACTAGCAGCAGCACAAGCGATAAGATGGTGTATCCCACTGCACCGGCGGTCTCCGTGTTATTGGCATTGAAGCCGGATTCCGCAATGAGCGACGCCAAAACGAGCACCGCGGTGCTCACGCCCGTCGCAAGCATGCGGATCGTCAGCTCGCGCATCGTCGTGCGCAAGTCGTGTGCCACGCTCTTTGCGTCTGCTGGGCCGGTGTAATCGTCGATGAGCTCGTCGCTGTTTTCGGAAGCTTCCGTGTTTTCGGGCGCTTCGTCCGGCTTTTCCGCAAAGCGAATTTTAAAGCGGTGCGCACCGGCTGCGCTGACGTTCTCGTCATCGGAGTACACGCGCGCTTCGCTGAGCAGTGCGCTCTGCAAAACATCTGCATTGATGATGTGCACCGGCAGGTCGCGCTTCCTGTACTGCGTCACGTCCGTCACCGGCACAGAGATCTTCTGCTGCGCAGGCTCCGTCTGTTCTTCCGTCGCAGGCTCTTCGGCAGCGTCTTCGCCGCTTTCCGCCTCCGCCGCCTGTACGGCTTCCGCTTTCAGCTCCTGCGTTTCGGGCAGCTGCTCGCCGGAAGCGATGTCCACGCTCTCTTCCGGCTGCGGCTCCTCCGGCTCGGGGCCGTTGCTGGAAATATCCTTAAACGCCATCTCGGGCACATCGTTTCCTTCCGTTTCCGGCGCTGCCGCGGTCTGCTGCTCGGCATTTTGCGCCTGTGCCGCCTGCTTTGCCGCGTTTTCCGCATGCACAGATTCCAAAATGCGGCGCACAGAGTCTTCGCTCACCTCCGGCACCACCTTCGCCTGCTGCAGGCCGAACGTCTCGTTCTCAAGGTCAAGCTTGATCTCCATCGTGTGCGTCTGCGCGTCCTGCAGCATCGCCGTCTGGAAATTCTGCACCTTGTCTTTCGTCTTTTTGTTTTCCGGCACCACGGCGTTTGCGTCGTTCATCGCAACAGAGACCGGCACCGGGGCCACAATGCCCAACTCGTCCTCCACGGCGGAAATATCCACACCAGCCGTCTCTACGGCCTCTGCCACACGGCGGCGGCGCTCCTTCTGCAGGCGCTCAAAGTCCTTTGCCACCTCGTCGTCAAGCTCCGCAGTGTTCTCGTCAAACAGCTTGCGGTAGCCCTCATCCTGCGTGGAAATTTCACCCGTAGCGTCAAACCCGCGGGTGTATTCATCGATCGGCTTTAACTGGATGCCGTAGTACATGTCTTCGGTCTCGTTAAAGTCCTCTTTTTTCTTCTTTTCGCGGCGGCGCGCAAAAAAGCCCTTTTTCTCTTTCTTTTCTTTTTTGTTCTTCTTTTTCTTTCTGGGCTCTTCTTCCTCTTCGTAGGTGTCCCACGGGGATTCTTCCTTCACCTCCACCGGCTGCGGCTCTGCTTCCGGTACGGGCTGTGCTTCCTCTGCCGGGGCTTCCGGCGCGGGCTGCTCCGCTTCCGGCTCTGGCATAGGCGCAGGCTCTTCCGTCACTTCGGGTGCCTTCTCCGCCGGTTCTTCCTCCGGCGCATCCGTTTCCTCCGCGTAAGCGGAGTTTGTCGGGTTCTGCGCAAAGTTCAGCGCACGCGCACCGTGCAGAAAGCTGAACTCCCCCGTTTCCTCCGGAACGTCGTTCGCTTTCGCCTTACGCTCCGTTTCCAATATCTCGTCCACCGAGAATTTATTCTCATCGTTCATGTTTTGGGTCCTTTCTTTTTCGCCTTAGCCCCTGGCCTTGATGCCCGCACGCTGCCGCGCGATCTCATAGCAAAGCACACCGCAGGCCACCGAAGCGTTCAGCGAATTGATCCTGCCCTTCATCGGCAGAGAAACGATAAAATCCGATTTTTCTTTCACAAGTCTGGACACGCCGAAGCCCTCAGAGCCGACAACAAGCGCCGCCGGGCCGGAGAAATCGGTTTGGCACCAATCCGTGCCGTCCATATCCGCAGCGTATACCCAAACGCCGCGCGCTTTGATCTCCTCAAGAAATACCGCAATATTCGTCACACGCGCTACGGGCACATATTCCACCGCACCCGCAGAAGCCTTGCCGACCGCCGCCGTAAGGCCCACGCTGCGGCGCTTCGGGATGACAACGCCGTGCGCGCCTGCGCATTCTGCCGTTCTGAGGATCGCGCCGAGGTTATGCGGGTCGGCGATCTCGTCGCACACAATGATAAACGGCGGCTCGTTTCGGCTTTCCGCCAACGCAAAAATATCCTCCACCTCGGAGAACGCGTGCACCGCCGCCATGGCGATGACGCCCTGGTGGTTTTCGCCGCCGCACATGCCGTCCAGCTTACGGGAATCCACTTCCTTTACCGGGATGCCCGCCTGCTTTGCCATGCGGAGAATAGACGATACCGAGCCGTTTTTCTCCCCGCGCCGCACAAGGATGCTGTCAATGGGTCTGCCCGCTTTAAGCGCCTCCGTAACGGCATTGCGCCCCGCTATGACATCTCTTTCTCTTTCGTTTTCCATGAACAAACCTTTTCCTTTCCGCGGCTTCAGAACACGTCTGCGGCCGAAATTCGCAATACTATCGCAGTATATAGTAGATTATAGCATACTTATAATTGTCATTGCAACCAAAACGCGCAATTTAGCGCGGTTTTTGCAGGCGGTTTTTGCGCCTTTAGGGGCTGTGTTTTTGGGCACTTTTCCGCTGCGTCCCTTTCGTCATTTTGACGGCGCTTTTGTATGTCTGTTTTGTACAGAATAATTATTCATCAATTCTGCATATCTTTTCGTGCTTTGCTGTATATAGGATAGCCTTTACATTTATACGTTCTGTAATATAAAATGCAGAAGTATACACACAGCGAGCTTTCCACAGAGTTTTCCGTTTAAGGTGTGGAAAACTCTGTGGAAAGTGTTAAAAACCCGCTTTCGGTGCACTTTTTACTTTCCACAGCTTTTCACAATACAAAATATTATGTAAACTTATAGGTCGAAAATACCGCTTTTCACCGTTTTTTCATAGAATACACGATATAAACCGTGTGTAAAATTTGCGTGAAAAGCCTTGTGTTTGCCCGAAAAAATGTCCCTATATGTGGTGTTTTTGCGAAAAACGGCGTTTTAATTCCAATTTAGAATGATTTTAACGAGATCATAGACTTCGACATTTGCCGTTTAAGCACATTTTGTGAAAAAAAGCAAGGCAGCGGGCTTTCCACAGTTGTTTTTTCACCCGAAATCGTGTAAAATGAGAAAAGCGAGCAGAAAGCCGCCGAGAAACCGCACACTTTTTGGCCGTGTCCCACAAAAAAGCGGGGCCGCACAAACCGTAAGCCACGGCAATTAAAACAAAAGACATTTTTCGGATAAACATGCACTGTATACAACTATAAGAAAAGAGGAACCCAAAATGCGTGAAGACATTTGCTCTATACCGATCAGTGAAATTTTCGAGCCGAAGGACGGCTGCCCGTTCTGCCGCATGCGCGACATGCTCGAGGACCGCATGGCCACCTACATTACCGGCGCGGCCATGATGGAGCCCGACGTGCGCGTGGAAACGAACCGTCTCGGCTTCTGCCACCAACATTTTGAGCAGATCTTACAGCGCGGCAGCCGCCTGTCCGTCGCCCTTATTCTCGAAAGTCTCTTGGACGAAGCCGGCAAAGATATCCTGCCCGAGGACGACAAGCTCGCGCCGAAAAAAATTCTCGCCGCCGCAGATCGCCGTGCGCACAGCTGCTTTGTCTGCGAAAACGTTGAGAAAAACATGCAGCACCTCAGCGCCACGGTTATCAAGCTCTGGCAGAGTGAGCCGGAGTTCCGCACACTGTACAGCGAGCAGACGCACATCTGCCTGCCGCATTACAGCTTCATTTTGGCTGCTGCGCAGAAAATGCCGCGTAAAAACTTTCAGCCGTTTGCGGCAGAAACCAAGCGCCTTGCGAAAAACTATCTCGATACCGTCAAGGCCGACACCACCCATTTCTGCCGCATGTTCGATTACCGCAATGCGGGCGGCGACTGGGGCAATTCCCGCGATGCCATTGAGCGCGCCATCACGTATCTGACGAGCCGAGAGCCCACCGTCACCACCAAAACGGAAGGCAAAAACCGTTGATGCGCTTCACCCCGCCCGATGGCGTTTTAAACCTCGCCCAAACGCTCGACTGCGGGCAGTCGTTCCGCTTTTATCCCGTCACGCTCGAAAACAACATTCCCGCATGGCGCGGTGTGGCATTTTCCCGCGGGCTGACCGTCTATCAAGATGAAAATAACGACCTCGTTTTAGACTGCACCGAGCAGGAATTTCGTGACATTTGGTTTGATTATTTCGATTTTAACACAGATTACAAAAAGTCCCGCGAAGTGCTTTCCGCTCTGCACCCCGCGCTGAAAGAAGCCGCCGAATTCGCGGGCGGCATCCGCATTTTAAAGCAGGAGCCGTTTGAGGCGCTGTGCTCGTTCATCATCTCGCAGAACAACAACATTCCGCGCATCAAGGGCATTATAGAGCGCTTGTGTCTGCATTTCGGCGAGCCGTTTCTTTATCATAATGAGACCCGCTACGCATTCCCGACACCGAAAAAATTGGCCTCCTGCACGCCGGAAGACCTCACTCCGCTGCGCGCGGGCTTTCGCGCGAAATATCTCATCGATGCCGCAAAGCGCATCGCTTCCGGCGAGATCGATTTAGAAGCCGTGCGCAAAATGCCGCTTCCCGATGCCAAAGCGAAATTGCAGACGATTTCAGGCGTCGGCCCAAAAGTCGCGGACTGCGCTTTGCTCTACGGTCTGCACCGCACGGAGTGCTTCCCGATGGACGTGTGGATGAAGCGCGCCGTATCGCTTTTGCCGAGGCTTTCCCCCGCAGATTTCAGTGAAAACGCCGGCATCGCGCAGCAGTATTTATTCCACTATGTGCGCATGCACCCCGAGCTTTTCAAATAAATAATTCGTCCGGGACCGGCGGCAGGTCATCGGGTATTGCCGCCATACTTCTTTTTATGATCTTCGCCATTTCTTCCGGCGTTTCCGGGCAGCCGTACAAAAGCCATTTGCGCGTCACGGCAAAGTACCCCGCTTTCACAAATTCAAAATGATATTCCATGCAGTGCTCGCTCTCGATGCCGAGCCGCCGAAAAAAAGGCTTGAAGACGTTTTCAAACAGCGTCTGATAGCCTTTTTCCAGTTCTGCCGTGCCGAATTTCTCAAAATACGCCCGGTAAAACGCCCTGTCGCGCTTTGCCTCGCGCAGCGTCGCCGCCACATATGCTTCGGAGAAGATATTCGGGTCGCCGTGCATCTCTTCGTGTATCCGCTCTACGGACTCCGTCCATTTCTCCCCTACGATCGCCGTCAGCAGCGCGGGTATGTCCGCATAGTGCAGGTAAAACGATGAGCGGTTGATGCCCGTCGCTTCGCAGATTTCCCGCACGGAAATCTGCTTTATTTTTTTATTCAGCAGCATTTTCATAAACGCCTCGCGGATGCGCCGGTCGGTTTCCGCAAAGCGCTCGTTTTTCTTTGTGTTCATTCCATCCTCCATTAACACAACACTCATCGCGTTTTAACGGTTGTTTTGCGCGTTTTCCCATGCTATGCTTGTATTAACAAAACAAGTGTTGCTTTTATAGTAGCGTATTACAGGCCAAAAATCAAGGAGGCATTTTCATGAAGACCGAATAACTTTTCGAGCGCGCACCCGTGTGGAAATCCATTTTCAAAATGTGCCTGCCCACCGTCGTCGTCATGCTCGTCATGACGGTTTACAGCATGGCCGATATGATCTTCGTCGGGCAAACGGGCATCGCGGCGCAGGTCGCCGCCGTTTCGCTCGCGTCGCCGTTCTTTTTATTGCAGATGACCCTCGGCACGTGGATCGGCGGGGGCGGCTGCACGGTCATTTCCGCCGCACTCGGCGCAAAAAACACAGAAAAAGCCAAAGCCGCCGGCGCAGCCTGCACGCTTTTAAGTCTCGCTTCCGGCATTCTGCTCGGCGGCGCAGCGCTTTTATTCCCAAACGCTTTCCTGCACTTTTTCGGCGCCGATGCCGCCACGTGGGACTACACCGCACAATACCTGCAAATTTTAGCCCTTGGCACGCCCGTCATCGTGTTTTCCAATGTCTTTGCAAACCTCGTCCGTGCAGAGGGTGCCGTACAGACCGCCGTCCTGCTCAACATGCTCGGCACTGTCGCCAATATTATACTTGACCCGCTTTTCATCTCCGGCCTGAACCTCGGCGTACAGGGCGCGGCCATTGCGACCGTCTTTGGCAATATTTTCACCGCCTGCGGCCTGCTTTTCTATCTCCGCCGCCGCGATACCATCTTGACGCTCAACATGCGCAAAGCATTCCACATGCCGCATGTCTTCCGTGAAATTTTTGCGCTCGGCATTCCGGGCTCTGTCAGCAACCTTTTGATGAGTGCCGTCAACACGATCACAAATCGCATTGTCATCGCCTATGGGGCCGATACTGTCGCCGAAATGGGCGCGGGCGGCAAAGCGGGTATGATCGTCGCCATGGTCGTTATGGCCATTGCCCTCGGCGTGCAACCCATGTTCGCATATCTTTACGGCGCGGGCAACACCGCCCGCCTGCGCGAGACCTTCCGCAAAAGCGGCATTTTGGCGGTCTCTCTCGGCATCGTGTTAAGCGCCGTCTGCTTCATTTTCCGCTTTCCTATCTGCGGCCTGTTCTTAAAGGACGAAGCTCTCGTCGCTTCCGCCGCGCACATCACGGCGCTCGGCCTTCTCGGCATGCCGCTTATCGGTGTGTATTACCTTGCGGTCAACTACCTCCAGTCCGTCGGCAAAGCGGCGCAGGCTTCCGCACTTTCCGTTCTGCGGCAGGGCGCCGTTTATGTACCGCTTCTGCTTTCGCTCCATGGTCTGTTCGGCCTTTTCGGCGTGTTTTACGCCGCACCCGCCGCCGATATTTTCTCCACACTTTTAGCCGTCTTCCTCCTTTACCGCGCCATAAAAAAAGATCTCGTCTCCGCAAAGCCGCATTCGCCCGCAAAAGTCGAAAATCCCCTCTAAAAATCAACTGAATTTTCATATTCTGTCCATGACTTTTTCCCTCGCTTCTGTTATACTTTAATATAGAAACCAACGCAGTATAAGGAGACGGTACGATGGGCGCATTTGTAGAATTTGAAAATGTATCGAAAATTTATAAAACCGGCGACGTAGAGGTGCACGCCTTAACCGATGCAAGCTTTGAAATTCAAAAGGGCGAATTCTGCGTCATCGTCGGTGAATCCGGCGCGGGAAAAACGACGCTTTTAAATATCCTCGGCGGCATGGATACGCTGTCTAAAGGCACCGTCCGCATGGACGGACGCGACATCAGCCACTTTAACCGCACCCAGCTTGAAAACTATCGACGCTATGACATCGGCTTTGTCTTCCAGTTTTATAACCTTATCCCGAATTTAACGGCGCTCGAAAACGTGGAAATTGCGGCACAGCTGTGCACCGATGCCATCCCCGCCGAAGACGTGCTCCGCGCCGTCGGTCTCCATGACCGCATGCAGAACTTTCCCGCACAGCTCTCGGGCGGTGAACAGCAGCGTGTTTCCATTGCCCGCGCACTTGCCAAAAAACCGAAGCTCCTTCTGTGCGACGAGCCCACCGGCGCACTCGATTACGAGACCGGCAAATCTATTTTAAAGCTTTTGCAGGATACCTGCCGCCGCGACGGCATGACCGTCGTCATCATCACGCACAATGAGGCGCTTGCCGCCATGGCAGACCGCATCATCCGCGTAAAAAGCGGCCACATTTACTCCGTTCGCATGAACGAGCACATCACGCCCGTGGAACAGATTGAATGGTAACGCGAAGGGAGCCGGAAAACGCATGACAAAAGCACTCAGAAAAAACACGCGGCGCAGCATTTCGGGCAGCCTTGGGCGGTATATCGCTATCCTGCTCATCATTATGCTGGGTGTGGCGTTTCTCACGGGTCTGCGAGATACCCGTCCCATCATGTCCGCCACCGAGACCGCCTATGTGAAAAATACGAAACTCTACGATCTTCGCCTCATCTCCACCATCGGCTTTGATGCGGACGACGTTGCCGCCGTGCAGAAAGCCGACGGTGTGGTTGCCGCCGCAGGCAGTGTGAATGCCGATTTCATCTGGCAGCACGACAACAAAGAGCGCGTTTACCGTGCACATATGCTGACAGATAACATCAACGAGCCTGTGCTCACTGCCGGACGTATGCCTGAAAACGGCAGTGAGTGCCTTATAGATTCCAATCGCTTTTCGGAAGACATGATTGGACAAACGATCGAAATTTCCGACTCCAACGACGAAGATACGAAGAAAAACTTCAAATACAGCACCTACACCGTGGTCGGCCTTGCAGATTCTCCGCTGTACATCCACACGCTGCGCGGCACCACGTCGCTTGGCGACGGCACGCTGCAGGGCTTCGTTCTCATCCCGGAGGACGGCTTCGATTTCGAGTATTACACAGAATTATACGTTACCTGCACCGATGAATTCCCGCTATACAGCGACGATTACGACGATTACATCGATACGTTCTCCGATACTGTCGAAGCCGCCGCCACCGCTTCCGTCAACGCGCGTTTTGATCGCCTCACGTCCGACGGCAAAGCCGAAATTTCAGACGCCGAGAACGAACTGAACGACAAAAAAGCCGAAGCCGAAACAGAGCTTGCCGACGCCAAAGCACAGCTTGACGATGCAAAAGAGACCATCACCTCCGGCGAAACGGAGCTTTTCGACGCGAAAAAGCAATTGGACGATGCCAAAGCACAGTTGGATGCAGGCGCAGAGCAGATTCAGCCCGGCTTCACTTCGTGGGAAAGCGCCCTGCAAAGCGGCTTTGACGCATATTACAGCGGCAAGCAGCAATTAGAGGATGCCCTTGCGGAGAGCCAGGCGCAGATCGACGCCGGTTACGCGCAGCTGCAGGAAAACGAAAAGCTCTACACTGAAAAATATGCCGAATTCACATCCGGCAAAGAGCAGTATGAAGCGGGTCTTGCCGCCGCAAAGGACGCCCGCACACAAATCGACGCCGCACGCGCCGACTTAAACGAGAAAAAAGCGCAGCTCACGGCGGGCTTTGCCGCACTCGACGAAGCGCAGGCGCAGCTTGATGCCGTAAAAGATATGCTCGACCCGGCAGAAGCCGAAGCGCAGCAAACGGCGCTCGATATGCAGCGCGCCGCTTTGAATCAAAATCAGGCGCAGCTCGACGATGCCGAAGCCGTATTAAACGAACAGGATGCCGCCCTCACCGCGCAGGAAGCGCAGCTCACAGAGACCGGCAAGCAGCTCGATGAAGCCGAAACCGCTCTCTCGCAAATGCGCACGCTGCTCGATGTCGGCCAAAACGATTACACCGACGGCATAGCACAACTTGAATATCAGAGAAAAACGCAAACCGCAAAGCTTGACGAAGCGTATAACTCGCTCATCACGTTTCAAAACGGCATCAAAGAGTACAACGAGGGCCTCGCTTCGTACAACGACGGCGTAAAAGAGCTCGCCGACGGCAAAGCCGAATACGAAGACGGCCTTAAAGACTACGAGGACGGCAAAAAGGAATTTGACGAGCAAATTTCCGACGCCGAACAGAAAATCGCCGACGCCAAACAAGAGCTCGCCGATTTAAAGAAGCCAGAGCTCTACGTTTTAACGCGCGACACAAACGCCGGCTACGTCTCGTTTGAAAGCGACTCCACCATCGTCGAAAAGCTCTCGGGGCTCTTCCCCATTTTCTTCTTCCTCATCGCGGCGCTCGTCTGCTCCACCACCATGACCCGTATGATCGACGACGAACGCACACAGATCGGCACGCTCCGCGCGCTCGGATACAGCCGCGGCTCCATCCTCGCAAAATACCTGCTCTATTCCGGCAGCGCCGCCGCACTCGGCTGTGTCATCGGCTATTTTGCGGGCGGCTATGTTTTCCCGTTCGTCATCTGGACGGCCTACGGCATGCTGTATAGCATTCCGGGTTTCGTTATACTGTATGACCCCGTGCTGTTTGTCATCGCGCTTGCGGCGTCGCTTTTATGCTCGGCGGGCACCACATATTTAGCCCTGCGCATCGAGATGCAGAACATGCCTGCAAACCTCATCCGCCCGAAGACCCCGGCCGCCGGCAAACGCATTTTCCTCGAGCGCATCACGCCGCTGTGGAAGCGCCTGAAATTCCTGCACAAGGTCTCCCTGCGCAACATTTTCCGCTTTAAAAAGCGCATGATCATGATGATTCTCGGCATTGCGGGCTGCACCGCGCTGGTGCTCACCGGCTTCGGTATCCATGATTCCGTCGCGAACATTGCAAACTTCCAGTTTGATGATATTCAAAAGTACGATGTCAGCGCCCAGTTCTCCGATACGCTGACCGAAGATAAAATCAACGAAGTCGAAAGCGACCACAAATCGGAGCTTGATGCCGCCACCGCCGTGCAGATGACCTCCGGTGACGTCACAGGCGACAGCATCACAAAATCCGCTTACATCGTCGCGTCCGACGACCCCGCCATCACCGACATTTTCGATCTGCACATCGACGGTGAGACCGTACCCTACCCCGGCAAAGGCGAAGTACTGCTCACCGAAAAACTCGCCGAGCTCACCGATATCAAAACCGGCGATACCGTCACCGTCTCCGTTTCGGATACGGAAAAAGCCGAGCTCAAGGTCGCGGGTTTAGTTGAAAACTACGTACAAAATTACCTCTACATGACGGGAGAAACATACGCCATGGTCGCCGATAAGGGCTACGAGCCGAAAACACTCCTGCTGCGCGTAAACGACAGCGCAGACGAATATGCGCTTTCCGCCGCACTCTCCAAAACGGACGGCGTATCCTCCGTTTCCGTCGTCACCGATACGCGCAATATGATCGACCAAATGATGCAGAGCCTAAACTATGTCGTCGCGCTCGTGCTCATTTCCGCCGGCGCACTCGCGTTCATCGTCCTGTTTAACCTCGGCAACATCAATCTGACCGAACGCGTCAGGGAAATTGCCACCATCAAGGTGCTCGGCTTCCATTCCGGGGAAACCGGCGCGTATGTGTTCCGTGAAAATATCATTTTGTCCATGATGGGCATCGTCGTCGGCCTGCCGCTCGGCATTCTGCTGCACACATTTGTGCTCATGCAGATCCGCGTCGATATGGTCTCGTTCAAAGACGTCATCGCCCCCGTCAGCTTCCTTTTGACGGTCGTCATGGTCGTGCTGTTCACCGTCATCACCGACCTCGTCATGCGCAAGAAAATCGCCAAAATCGACATGGCGGAATCCTTAAAATCGATCGAATAAAGAAAAGCTACACCGCACTACTGCGCGAAAAAGCGAAGTAAACATTTTTCGTAAAATTCTTGCCGCAGCTCCCTCGGTTTTCTCCGTTTTGAACTATTATGAAGCGAGCGAAAATCCTGTATAATAGAAACCGTTAAATGGTTTATATTGGAAACGCACATTCCTCCCGAATGATAACGAACAACACATTGGCAGGCTCTTTATCAAAATGCCGCTTTCAGTTTATCATTCAGGAGGAATTTTTATGCCCAAAAACAAAGTACAGGACGCCGTCTTCACCGCCATCATGGCCGTTATCATGGTCTACGGCATGATCGTCTACAACGTCGCGCTGAACACCGGCGGTGTTGCGAATGAGACCTTTCTGCTCGCCCTGCATGAGCTTCCCATCATGGCGCCGATCGCGTTTATTCTGGAGTTTTTCGTCGTCGGCAAGCTTGCAAGACGCCTTGCGTTTTCGTTTATGAAGCCCACAGACCGCCCGCAGTTCATCACCTATGCCGTCTCCATCTGCATTTGCTGCATCATGTGCCCTATCATGAGCCTTATCGCAACCATACTTTTTAAAGATACGCATACGTTCGGCACATTCATTCAGACATGGGGCATGAACTTCCCGTGCGCCGTGCTGTGGCAGATGTTCTACTGCGGCCCGCTCGTCCGCCTGATTTTCCGCTTGATTTTCAGGGAAAAGAAAAATAAATAAAACGAAAAAATTCTCCCTCGGCTCCGCAGCCAAAGGAGAATTTTTCTTTATTCCGGCAAAATCTCCGCCAAGATCGCGTTGGAGACCAAAAAGCCCTCCGCGGTCAGCGAAATTCGCTCGTGATTCACATGTACAAGGCTTTTCGGCAAACGCTTGCAGTTTTCCGCCACCTCATCAAACAGCGCACCGCCGTTTTCAAAGCGCGCTTTGCAGACTTCTCTTTGCAGCCCCTCGGTCAGCCGCAGGGCCAGCATCGCAAATTCCGAAAAACCGCCGCCGGCGCCGTCGTCTGTGGGCGCATTGCCGTTAAAAAAGCCCTCTAAATCGCGTGGGAAATAAAATCGCCTGCCCTCCATAAAGGAGTGCGCCGCGGGACCGAGCCCCAAATATTCCCCGCACCGCCAATACTGCAAATTGTGTCGGCTCTCTTTGCCCGGCCGCGCAAAATTGCTGATCTCATACTGGTCGTACCCGCGCTTTTTAAGCTCGTTTACGGCAAACAAATACTGGTCTGCCGTGCTGTCCTCATCGGGCAGATTAAGCTCTTGCTTTGCAAACGGCGTACCGGGCTCTATCTTTAAAATATACGCGGAAACATGGTCGGCCTCGAGTGCAGCGCAAAAATCGATCGAGCTTTTCAGTGTCTCCAAACTCGAGTTCGGCAGGCCGAGCATCAAATCGACCGAAACATTGTCGATGCCCGCTTCTCTCGCCGCTTTCACCGCTTCCCGCACGGTTTCCGCCGTGTGCCTGCGGCCGAGAATTTTCAATTCCGCTTCGTTTGCGGACTGCATACCCATTGAAATACGGTTGAACCCGCCGCGTTTCAGCGTTTCAAAAAACGAAACGTCTACATCCGCCGGGTTGCACTCCGTCGTGATTTCCGCGTTTTCGGCAACATTAAACTGTTCTTTCACTTTTTCGAGCACGCGGCACAGTCTTTTCGCACCGAACACACTCGGCGTGCCGCCGCCAAAATATACCGTATGCAACAGCCGTTCGCCGTATTTTTCACCGTACACTGCAAGCCGCGCACACAGCGCCGCCAAATAGCGGTCAAATACGTCGTCGTCTTCCGACCGCGCGGAGTAGAAATCGCAATACGGGCACTTGCTTTTGCAAAACGGAATGTGGATATACAGCGAAAACGGTTTATTCATCAAGCTTCAGAACCGCCATAAACGCCTCCTGCGGTACTTCTACCGTGCCCAGCTGACGCATGCGTTTCTTGCCTTCCTTCTGTTTTTCCAGCAGCTTCTTTTTACGGGTGATGTCACCGCCGTAGCACTTCGCCAAAACGTCCTTGCGCATCGCTTTAACGGTCTCACGCGCGATGATCTTGCCGCCGATGCACGCCTGCACCGGCACCTCAAACAACTGGCGCGGAATTTTCTCCTTCAGCTTTTCCACCATCTTGCGGGCGCGCGGGTACGCCTTTTCCGCGTGGATGATAAACGAAAGCGCGTCCACCACTTCGCCGTTCAGCATAATATCCAGCTTCACAAGCTCGCTCTTGCGGTAGCCGATGAGCTCATAGTCAAACGACGCGTAGCCGCGCGTGCGGGATTTCAGCGCGTCGAAGAAATCGTAGATAATTTCATTGAGCGGCAGCTCATAGTGGATATCCACACGGTCGGTGTCAATGTATTTCATATCCTTGAAAATACCGCGTCTGTCCTGACAAAGCTCCATGATGTTACCCACAAATTCTGTCGGGGAGTAAATGTGCGCGTTCGCAATCGGCTCCTCCGCCAGTGCAATGTGCGAGGGATCAGGGTAATTCGTCGGGTTATCGATGGAAAGCTTTGTGCCGTCCGTCTTTGTAATGTGGTACACAACGCTCGGCGCGGTTGTGATGAGGTCAAGGTTATATTCTCTCTCCAGACGCTCCTGAATGATCTCCATGTGCAGCAGTCCCAAAAAGCCGCAGCGGAAGCCGAAGCCGAGCGCCACGGAAGTCTCCGGCTCAAACGTCAGCGCCGCGTCGTTCAGCTGCAATTTTTCGAGCGCATCTCTAAGGTCTGCATAGTGTGCACCGTCTGCCGGGTACACGCCACAGAAAACCATCGGCTGCACCGCACGGTAACCGGGCAGCGGCTCTGCCGCCGGTCTGTCCGCCAGCGTAATGGTGTCGCCCACGCGCGCCTCGCGCACGTTTTTGATCGATGCCGTAATGTAGCCGACTTCGCCCGCGGAAAGGCTCTTTGCGGGCTCCAAAGACGTCGCGCGCAGAATGCCGCACTCCACCACGGTGAACTCACTGCCCACCGCCATCATGCGGATGGTGTCGCCGGGGTGCACCGTTCCCTCTTTAATACGCACATACGCGATAACGCCGCGGTATGCGTCATAGTAGGAGTCGAAAATCAGTGCGCGCAGCGGCATGTTCGGGTCGCCCTGCGGTGCGGGAATATCCGTCACGATTTTCTCCATAACGGCTTTGATGTTGAGGCCCGTTTTCGCGCTGATGCGCGGCGCGTCCTCTGCCGGAATACCGATGACGTCCTCAATCTCCGCTGCAACCTTGTCCGGGTCCGCGGAAATCAGATCGATCTTGTTCAATACCGGTACGACCTCAAGGCCTGCGTCCACCGCAAGGTACGTGTTTGCAAGCGTCTGCGCCTCAATGCCCTGAGAAGCGTCTACCACCAGCACCGCGCCCTCACAGGCCGCAAGTGAGCGGGAAACCTCGTAGTTAAAGTCCACGTGACCCGGGGTATCGATAAGGTTGAACGTATATGCCTCGCCGTCGTTCGCGCGGTAGACGAGCGTCACAGCATGCGCCTTGATGGTGATGCCGCGCTCGCGCTCCAGATCCATGTTGTCGAGGATCTGGTCTTCCATGTCGCGCTTCGCGACTGCCTCGGTCTGCTCCAAAATGCGGTCGGCAAGCGTGCTTTTGCCGTGGTCAATATGTGCAATGATGCTGAAATTGCGAATTTTACTCTGTTCCAAGCGTGATTCTCCTCTTTAGAAGTATACATGGTTAAGTATAGCATTTTCGCATCGTTTGCGCAATGACTGCTTTTGAAAAAGTCCGCATTTTAAGGTGCTTCACACCTTGCGCTTTTCTGCCTAAACGTGGTATCATAGAAAAGACAAAACCACGCGTATACGTGGTTCCATAAGGAGAACCGATATGCCGAGATTTTTTACATCTGCCGTGCAGTTTGACGAAGCCGCGTCCGTAGGCTCTGCCGTCATAGACGGTGAAGACGGCCGCCACATCGCCCGCTCCCTGCGCATGCACACGGGCGACGCCCTCACGCTTTCGGACGGTGCCGGCACCGACTACACAGGCGAAATTGAAAGCATCACGGGCGATACCGTCATGGTGCGCCTTACCGATAAGTTTAAAAACAGAAGCGAACCCGCCCTGCGCGTCACGCTGTACCCCGGTATGCCGAAGGCCGATAAACTGGAGCTCATCACACAAAAAGCCGTGGAGCTCGGCGTCACGAAGATTGTGCCCGTTTTGACTTCCCGCAGCGTTTCCCGGCCGGATGCAAAATCCGTTTCAAAAAAACAAGAGCGTTTGCAGCGCATCGCGCTTGAAGCCGCAAAGCAGAGCGGCCGCGGCATCATCCCGGAAATCGGTAAAATGACCGATTTAGAGTCCGCGCTCAGAACCGCACCCGGCAAAAAGATTTTATTCTACGAAGGCGGAGGCGAAGCGCTCGGCGCGCTCGTCTCCCCCGATGAGGCCGAAGTTTCCGTCTTCATCGGCCCGGAGGGCGGCTTTGACGCTGCCGAAGTGCAGCTCGCTAAACAATACGGCGCTGCATCCGCCACGCTCGGCCCACGCATTTTAAGAACAGAAACTGCACCGCTTGCGGCGCTTTCCGTTTTAATGTACATCACGGGGAATATGCAATGAAAACAGTTTTAGTCACCGGCGCGTCGGGTGAGATCGGCGCTGCCATCGCAAAAGAATTCGCCGCCGCAGGTTACGCCCTCGCGCTCCACGGCGCAAAGCACATTGAAAATGTAAATCAGCTTGCCGAAACTTTCAAATCAAACGGCATCGAAGCCTATCCCGTCTGCGGCGACCTTTCCGACCCCGCCGCATGCGAGCGCGTGTGGGCGGACACCGAAAAAAAACTCGGGCATATTGACGTTCTCGTCAACGCCGCCGGCATCTCGCTCGTCGATTTTTTCGACACCATGACGCCCGCACAGTGGAAAACTTTGTGCGACACGAATCTGTCCTCCGCCGTTTACCTCTCGCAATGCGCGTCCCGCTCCATGATCCGCCAAAAATCCGGCGCTATCGTCAATGTCTCGTCCATTTGGGGCGTGAGCGGCGCGGCAATGGAAGTCGCATATTCCGCCGCCAAGGCCGGTATGCTCGGGCTCACCCGCGCACTGGCCTTGGAGCTCGCCCCGTCGAACATCACCGTCAATGCCGTCGCACCCGGTTATATCGATACCAAAATGAACGCCCATTTGTCCGAAGACGAGAAAAAAGCGCTGTGCGAGGAGATTCCCCTCGGGCGCGCAGGCACCCCGGCAGAGGTCGCCGCAGGCGTCAGATTTTTAGCCGAAAGCCCGTACATCACCGGTGAAACGCTCGTCATTTCGGGCGGCTGGCGTTAAGGAGAATATTTACCATGTCCAAACAAATCGATGCTTATTCCTTCGCACTCGGCGTGTGCGAGGCATTCTGCGAGGTTGTCCGTGCCGGCGTAAAGCGCATCGCGCTCAGCCACCCGTTCACAGAAGACGAACTTCAAAACGCACTCGGCGCAGATTTTCTCCCCGCGTGTGAAGCAGTCGCCCGAAAGTACGGCTGCAAAGCGTATTATTTAAAAGAACCGCTCATCACCGACCTTTTCCCGGTCTCGTTGAACCGCGGCAAGCAAAACATCGTTTTCTACCGCGAAGACCGTGACCTCGAAGAATTCTTAAGCATCCAACACGATAAACAAACCCTCATCGCCGAAAACAACTATACGGGCGAAAACCGCCGCCAAATCGCCGTGCGTTACGGGCATCTGCTCTCGTACAGCGACGAAGCCATCGCCCGCTATTTAGCGCAAAATACAGAACTCGAGTAATCAAAGGAGCACCCCTATGTCCATGACCATTAACAAAGAGCTGCCGAACCCGGCGGCCCTCAAAGCCGAATTTCCCGTCCCGGAGCACATCAAAGAAATCAAAGCCGCGCGCGATAAAGAGATTGCCGCCGTGTTCCGCGGAGAGTCCGATAAATTTCTCGTCATCGTCGGCCCCTGCTCGGCGGATAACGAAGAAAGCGTCTGCGAATACACCCGCCGCCTTGCCCGTGTGAACGAGCAGGTGAAAGACCGCCTCATTCTGATTCCACGCATCTACACCAATAAGCCCCGCACCACGGGCGAGGGCTACAAGGGCATGCTGCACCAGCCGGACCCCGATAAAGCCCCTGACCTGCTCGGCGGCATCATCGCCATCCGCAAAATGCACATGCGCGCCATTGAGGAGACCGGCCTCACATGCGCAGACGAAATGCTGTACCCCGAAAACCGCAGCTATTTGGATGACCTTCTGTCCTATGAAGCCATCGGCGCGCGCTCGGTCGAAAACCAGCAGCACCGTCTGACTGCAAGCTCCATGGATATCCCCGCCGGCATGAAAAACCCCACCTCCGGCGATCTTTCCGTTATGATGAACTCCATCAAAGCCGCCCAAAGCGCGCACAACTTCATCTATCGCGGGTGCGACGTCACCACTACCGGCAACCCGCTCGCCCACGCTATTTTGCGCGGCGGCGTTGATAAATACGGCACAACTATCCCGAACTACCACTACGAGGATTTAAAACGTCTCGCTTCCCTCTACGAAGAAAGCGGGCTCGAAAATCCCGCCTGCGTCGTGGATGTCAACCACTCGAATTCCGGCAAAAAGTTCAAAGAGCAGATCCGCATCGTCAGCGAGGTGCTGCACAGCCGTTCCTACGACCCCGCCATACACAAGCTCGTCAAGGGCGTCATGATTGAAAGCTACCTCTTCGAGGGCGCGCAGAAGATTTGCCCGGAGATGATCCACGGCAAATCCATCACAGACCCCTGCCTCGGCTGGGAAGACACCGAAAAGCTGCTTTACAGCATCGCGGAAAAAGCGTAAAGGGAGTTGTAAGATGAAACTGTACGTCACACGCCACGGCGAAACACCCATGAACGCTGCGCACCGCGTCTGCGGCCTCACGAATATCGACCTCACCGAAAAAGGCATCGCGCAGGCAAAAGAAGCCGGGCGCAGCCTCCAAGATAAAGGCATCAAGCGCATCATCGCCTCCCCGCTCCTGCGCGCCCAACACACCGCAAGACTCATCGCAGACGAGATCGGCATAGATACCATCGAGACCGAACAGCGGCTCATCGAGCAAAACTACGGCATCTACGAAAATACCGACTGGGACGGCGAAGCGTTCAACGCAAATAAGCGCGAGTTCGCCGTACGCTACCCCGGCGGCGAATCCATGCTGGACTTAGCCGGTCGGCTCTACCCGCTTTTAAACAAGCTGAAAGCCGAAAACGGTCCCACCACGCTCCTCGTCTGCCACGGCGGCATCTGCCGCATGATCCGCACCTATTTCTTAGATGTCAAAAACACCGACTACGCCGCCTTCAAGCTTCCAAACTGCGGCATCATGGAGTTTGATCTATAAAAAAAGCATCTCGGCTTAGCCGAGATGCTTTTTGCTTTACGCTTCCGTCGCAGTGCCATGCTGCGGGTCGTGCTCGCGTTTGATGCAGCGGTCAAGCCACTTGCCTCGCAAATAATAAATAACGAAGATCACCGCCGTGATGACCCATGATACCGGGTAGTTCATCGCGACCATCTGCATCGTGTGCCAATATGGAACCATAAGCAATATCCACACTACGCGCAGACCGCATACGCCGATGCAGGTGATGAGCATCGGCTGCAAAGCCTCGCCGGCACCGCGAATCGCGCCGGACAAAATCTCGATAAAAACAAACGTAAAGTAGGACGGCGCCAACACCAAATAGAACTGCGCACCGATATTCACAACCTCCGCATCGCCCGTAAAGAACATCAAAAGCTGATAGCGGAAAATAAACAGCAGCGCGGAAAGCGCGATGATCGTGCCAAGGCACATGCCAAGGCCCACACGCGTGCAGCGCTTCATGCGGTCATACTGGCGTGCGCCGAAGTTCTGCCCGGCAAATGTCGTCACCGCAATGCCAAACGCGTTCATCACCATCCAGATAAAGCCGTCAATCTTGCCGATGGCCGCCCAGGCCGCGATAGCTGTCGTGCCAAAGCTGTTGATGCTCGCCTGAATGAGGATATTCGAGAATGAATACATCACAGACTGCAAGCCGGCCGGCAGGCCGATGCGGACCACATTCTTTAGAATGTCCTTGTGAAAGCGAATTTTGCGCAGCTCCACACGGTATGCTTCCTGCGTGCCCATCAGGCGGATCATCAAAAGCACGGCGCTGATCAGCTGCGATAGAATCGTCGCAAACGCTACACCGAACACACCCCAGTGAAACACCACCACGAACAATAAATCGAGTACCACGTTTGCAAGGCAGCACACAATCAAAACGTACAGCGGCATACGGCTGTCGCCGATGGCGCGCAGAACACCTGTGCCGATATTATAAATCAGGTTGCCGATGATGCCAAGATAATATACGTTCATGTACAAAACCGCGTCATCCATGATGTCGTCCGGCACACCCATCGCCAGCATTGTCGGGCGCGCCGTCACAATGCCGATGACCATAATGACAACGCCGCCTGCCACCGCCAGCGCCATGGACGTGTGGACAGATTTAGAAAGATTTTCGCGGTCGTTTGCGCCGAAATATTGCGAAATAATGACCGTCGCGCCGGAAGCTACGCCGACAAAAAAGCCTACAAGCAGGTTGATGACCGTGCCCGTCGTGCCCACAGCCGCCAACGCCTCGGTGCCGACAAACTGACCGACAATGATCGTGTCAACCGTGTTATACAACTGCTGAAAAAAAGTGCCGATCAAGATCGGAAAGAAGAAAAGCAAAAGCTGTTTCCAAATAACACCTTCCGTGATCCCGTTTTTTGTTTTTTCCAAACGTCCTCCCCCTTTGATACCCTATAACGCCTATTCTTAAACCGCGCTCTAAACGCGCACACGCCCATTCTAACACCTTTTCTCCCATTTTTCAAGCGGTTACAAAAATAAAAGTACGAAATAGGATTTTTACACACACTCCAAAGAAAGCGCCTCCGCTTCCGCATTTTCCTTTTGCAGCCACTTCTTATAGCTTACGTCCATGCCGAGCGCCCCAAGCGGCGCGGTGATGAGGATCGCCAGCACCGCCACCGAAAGCACGATCTTCCCGCACGGCAGCCCCATCGCAAGCGGCACGGAGCCGATGGCCGCCTGCACCGTCGCTTTCGGCAGGTACGCCACCACACAGAACATGCGCTCTTTAAAGCTGAGCGGCGTTTTAACTAAGCACAGCGCCACGCCCGCCGCGCGGAACACGAGTGCTAAAAAGATCATCAAAACCGCCATGATACCCGCTTCCAGCGTGTAGCGAATGTCCACCGCCGCGCCGACGAGCACAAACAAAATGACCTCCGCCGCAAGCCACAGCTTGCCGAATTTTTCCGAAAGCCGCTTCGTCACCGTTTTTTCGCTGCGCAATTTCAAAACGCACGCCATGCTGACGACCGCCAAAAGCCCCGAAACCGAAACACACGGCTTCACCCATGTCTCAATCGCCATCAGCAAAAACGAAACGCCCAAGATCACAATGACCTTCATGCTGTTGCGCACGAGATTTTTGTGCGCGTACGCCGTCTCGAAAAACCACGCCAGCATAAACCCGAACACCGCGCCCAAAATGACGCCCAGCACGATCGAGACCGGGATGTTCACAAAGTCCATCACGTTCGCGCTGCCGCCCTGCGCCATGCCGGAGAATGTGGAAAACAGCACGATCACAAAAATGTCGTCGCACGAAGCACCCGCCAAGATCATCTGCGGAATGCTCTTTTCCGTGCCGTATTTTTCGTCCATCAGCTTCACCATGCGCGGCACAACGACCGCCGGCGAGACCGCCCCAAGCACCGCGCCCATCACGGCAGCTTCTATGCGCGTCACGCCGAGCAGCACGGGCGCGAGCAAAAAGTACCCCAGTATCTCAAAGCTCGCCGGTAAAAACGCCATCAGCACCGCCGGGCGGCCGACCTTTTTCAGGTCAGATAAGTCAAGCGAAAGTCCCGCCTTAATCAAAATGATAATAAGCGCCATCTGCCGCAGCTCCGCCGAAATATTGAGTATCGCAGGGTCTAATACATCGAGCACATACGGCCCAAGCACAATGCCGGTCAAAAGCATCCCGATGATGCGCGGCAGCTTGAGCTTTTGGCAGACAGCCGCCATAGAAAGCCCGATGAGGAAAATGAACGCGAGTGATGTTAACACAAAAATACCTCCAAAAACGCAGAAAGGCTGATGCCCCCTGCAAAATAAAATGCAGAAGTCATCAGCCGAAAAAGCGGTTCAAAGTCAAAGACTTTCGGGAGAACTTCATTCCCGTATTTTTAGTATACCACAGCGCCCCGTTATTTGCAAGTGCAAAAAGTTTGCCCACCGATACATATATTCCCGCATGCTGTTGTTCCAAATCATCCCCTCTTCCATACCCGCAAATTTTCTGGTATACTGAAAGAAAAAACGGAGCAAAAAATGGAACCGAAAAACATTCTAAATATCACTACGCGTGAAGCTTTCCGCGCGTGGCTCACCGAAAATCACAGCACAGAAACTGAGTGCTGGTTCGTTGCAAAGAAGGGCAAAAATCCGCCGCCAAACGTCGTGCGGTATCTCGATGCTGTGGAAGAAGCCCTATGCTTTGGGTGGATCGACACCACGCACAAAAACATAAACGGCGTTGACCTCCAGCGCTTTACGCCGCGCACGGCGAAAAGCCCATGGTCAGAGCTCAACAAAGAACGCTGCCGCCGCTTGGAAAAGTTGGGCCTCATGACTGCCGCCGGGCGCGCCGTCTTGCCTGATCTTTCCAAAGAAAGCTTTACGATCGACCCGGAAATTCTCGCCGCCTTTCAGGAAAACCCAAAAGCATGGGAGAATTTCAAAGCTTTTCCGCCGCTTTATCAGCGTGTGCGCATCGATTGCATTCAGCGCGATAAAAAGAAAGACCGCGCCGTGTTTGAAAAACGGCTTCAAAAGCTCATCGAAAACTCCGCCGCCGGAAAGCTCTACGGCGAATGGAACGATGAAGGCAGACTTCTTAACTACTAAAAAGCGCCCGCAGGGTCATTCCCTGCAGGCGCTTTCGCTTATTTTTCTTTATTCCACATACGTAACCGGGAATTTCTTCTCCTTCACGGGTGTTTCTGCCGCGGCGTAGCCGATAGCCGCAATGCCGAATACCTTGTGGTTCTCCGGCACGCCGAACTCCGTCAAAATGGCGCGCACCTCCGGCACATCGCACGTGTCAGAAAGCTGGTTGATCCACACCGTGGAAAGGCCCATGGAGTGCGCCGCGAGGAAGATATTTTCAAGCGCGCAGGCGTTGTCCCAGGACGTGATGCCCGTGTCGCCGATCAGCTCGTTCGACGGAATGATGAGCGCGGCGGGCTTATACATGTCGTACTTCTCGTTGCCGAGCGCCTTGCCCACAGCCGCCGCCAATTTTGCGATCTTCTCGCGGTTCAGCACGGCAGAAAAATGCCATGTCTGGCGGTTCATCGCGCTCGGCGCGTGCACGGCGCACTGCAAAAGCGTGTCGATCTTTTCTCTTTCCACCGGGCGGTCGTCATACGCGCGGACACTGCGGCGGGTCAAAATGTTCTGGATCACTTCATTCGTCATAAAAACGCTTCCTCTCTTAAATTTTATTTTCAAGCGGTTTCCCGCTTCTTTTAGAATTTCTCCGCCAAAAGCGCGGCGATTTTTGTGAGAAACGCCTCGTCTTCTGCGGTAAAGCGGTTTTCAAACGGGCTGTCCACATCCAAAACGGCATAGACTTTCCCGTTTTTCATCACCGGCACCACGATTTCCGCGCGGCTCGCACTGTCGCACGCGATATGCCCCGGAAACGCGTGCACGTCGTCCACACGCAGCGCCTTCTTTTCTTTGAGCGCCGTGCCGCACACGCCGCGCCCCGCTTTAATGCGGATGCACGCCGGCTTGCCCTGAAACGGCCCCAAAAGCAGATTGCCGTCCGGCTGCACCGTGTAAAAGCCCACCCAGTTGATGTCCTTCAACACCAAATTCAAAAGCGCCGAAAGGTTCGCCATGTTCGGCACAAGCTCCGGCTCATCCTCGATGAGTGCCTTCGCCTGCAAAACGGCGTCTGCATAGGTCAGCGTATTTTGAAGCTCAAAACTCATTTTTTATACTCCTTGTAAATAACGCGTTGACTTCATCGTGTGCATTCTCGCCTTTATACAACACATTGTATACGGCGCGGCAAATCGGCAAATCGGCCGAAACCGTCTTGCCAAGGCGCAAAAGCGCGTCCACCGCGTAATAGCCCTCCGCCAGATCGGTATACGGCTCGTTCTTCACGAACTTCTCGCCGAACATTCTGTTGTGCGAATACGGCGAAAACAGCGTCGCCTCGTAGTCACCAAGGTGGCAAAGGCCATAAGCCGAAAGCTCGTTGCCGCCCAAAGCGTCGATCAGCCGCGCGATCTCACGCGTGCCGCGCGCCATCAACGCGCCTTTTAACGTCGAAAGCCCAAGGCCGTCCAGCATACCGGCCGCAATGCCGACGACGTTTTTCGCCGCCGCGCCGATCTCGTTGCCAATGAGGTCCTGCCCGTAGTAAAAGCGAATGAGGTCGCTGCCGAATGCCTCCACCAGCGTCTTTTTCGCCTCTTCATTGTCGCTGTCGATGACCATGCAGTTCGGCACACCGGCCGCAAACTCCTGCACGTGGCCGGGGCCCACCCAAACGGCGACTGCGTTCGATGCATCGCACTCCGCGGCACACACCTGCGAAAGGCGCATGCCGGTCTCGATCTCCACACCTTTCATGCACAGCACGAAAATTTTGTTTTTCAGCTCCATCGGCGCTAATTCGCGCATCAGGCCGCGCAGCCCCTGCGAGTTAACGGAGACCACAATAACATCGCTGTCTTTTACAGCGCCCAAATCGTTTGTCAAATGTAAGGTTTCGGGCAGCTCCACAAGCCCGTTCGTGCGGGTCTCGAGAAGCTTTTGCATGTGGGCGGAGCCTTTCCGCCCGTAAAGGGAAACACTGTGGCCGATCTTATCGAGGTACCACGCAATAAACGTGCCCCAACGGCCGCAGCCGATAACGGTAATTTTCATAGGGAATGCTAAGGTCCTTCCAAAGGGGTAATGTAAGCGCGAAATTCAAATCACATTTCCGTAAATAAGTCCTTCGCGTCTTTGGCGTAAATGATGCCGGAAACGGCGGCGAGCAGCGTCGCCACTGCCATCACGGCAAAATTCACCCAAGTAAAAATCGGAGAAAGCGTCTCCGTCGGCAAAGCACAAACGCCGTATGTGCCAAGGTCAAGGATATATTGTGTCAGCAGCACCACGCAGATCGCGACGATCTGCGACACGGTCTTCGCCTTGCCCCAGTTGTTCGCCGGGATCACCCTGCCCTGCTCCACTGCAATCAGGCGGATGGACGTCACGGCAAACTCGCGAATCATGATGATGAGCACGAACACCGTGTTCGTCATGCCGTTTGCCACAAAGCAGATCAGCGCAGACATCACCATGATCTTGTCGGCCAACGGGTCCATCAGCTTGCCGAAATTCGTGATGAGGTGGTCGCGCCGCGCAATTTTGCCGTCTAAGTGGTCGGTGTACGATGCAATGCCGAAAATGAGGAGCGCCGCCAAATTATGGTGCGGAAACACGTCGCCCGAAAGCAGCATGAAAAACACAAAAAACGGCACTAAGATGATGCGCAGCATCGTCAGTTTATTCGGTAAATTCATAACGGTTCTCCCGTTTAGACGCGCGTGCCGAACAGGTCGCCGTCAATGGCCTCGTCCACGTGCACCGTCACCATCTCGCCGTAATACGGCTTTTTTTCCGCAGAGAAGAACACCTTGCCGTCAATGTCCGGCGCATCCATGGCGCTGCGGCCGAACCAGCATTCGGCGTAGCGGTCAAAGCCTTCCGTCAGCACGGTGATGTCCTTACCCACCTGCTTTTCGCCAAGGCGGTCCATAATGTTCATCTGCGATTCCATGATGATCTCCGCGCGGTGGTTTTTCACCTCGTCGTCGATCTGGTCGGGCATCAAAGCTGCCGGCGTGCCCTCCTCCTGCGAGTAGGCAAAGCAGCCGAGGCGCTCAAATTCAATGTCCTTCACAAACTCCGCAAGCTCGGTGAATTCCTCCTCCGTCTCACCCGGAAAGCCTGTGATGAGCGTCGTACGCAGCGTAACGCCCGGAATTTTCTCGCGGATCTTCTTCATCAGCGCCGTCAAACTTTCGCGGTCACCGGTGCGGTTCATGCGCTTTAAAACGCGTGCAGAAGCATGCTGCAGCGGCAGGTCGATGTACTTCACGATCTTCTCTTCCTCTGCCATCGTCTCCAAAAGCTCGTCCGTCAGCGCGTCCGGGTAGCAATAGAGCACGCGCAGCCACTTCAGGCCGTCAATTTTGCACAGGCGGCGCATCAGCTTCGCAAGGGAATACTCCCCATACAGGTCAATGCCGTAGCGGGTCGTGTCCTGCGCAATGAGGATAAGCTCCTTCGCGCCGTTTTCAACTAACCCGCGCGCCTCTTCCTCGATGCTTTCCATCGTGCGGCTGCGGTAGCTGCCGCGGATCATCGGGATCGCGCAGTAGGTACATTTGTTGTCGCAGCCCTCTGCAATTTTGATATACGCAAAATAGCTCGGGGTCGAGAGCTCGCGCTCGCCGCACAGCGGCATTTTGCTCTTTTCCGGGAAGCTCTCCGTAAAATCGTCCATCGCGCTTTCAATGCACGCCGCAATGTCCGCGTTCGCGCCAATGCCGAACACGCCGTCCACCTCGGGCAGCTCCTTGTGGATCTCCTCGCGGTAGCGCTCCGCAAGACATCCCGTCACCACGATCTTCTTGATGCGGCCCTCTTTTTTCAGCGTCGCAAGCTCCAGAATCTCATCGATGGATTCCTGCTTTGCGCTGTCGATAAAGCCGCAGGTGTTCACGATGGCAACGTCCGCAAGCGCCGCGTCGTCGCACAGCTCAAAGCCCGCGTTTTTAAGGCTCGCCATCAGCATTTCGCCGTCCACCTGGTTTTTGGCGCAGCCAAGGCTGACCATTCCCACTTTAATAGCCATGTATATAACCCTTTCTCGGTGCATATCCAAGGACATGCCCTTATATAATTTCTGTTTTGCCGCTACCTATTTTAGCAGAAAACGAGCGGCTTTTCAATCGAAATGCCGCCCGTTCACAAAAATCATACAATTCTGCACGCAAAAACGCGTTTGCCGCACGAAAATCACGCCTTTTTGCGCAGCACAGCCACTGCGCACGGCACCTTGCCCGGGCACCAGATATATTCCGCATCCGTGTAGCCCGCGTCCTTAAAGAACTGCTCATAAGAGCTCAGCGTGAATTCCCGCTTGAAATCCGCGCCCGCCTTGCCGATGGCACTCGTAATGCCGTTCGTTTTGCCGTTTTCCTTTTCGTTCATGTAGGTCGGAATGATGAGCCTGCCGCCCGTTCTGCACACCCGATTAAGTTCATGCAGCGCACGGAGCGGCTCGTCGAGCAAATGGATGACGTTCGCCGCGACCACTACGTCAAAGCGTTCCGCCGGGTGCTCCAGCGCTAAAATGTCGCCCTTTTGAAACGTCACGTTTTGAAGCTGCGCACACTTTTTCCGCGCCTTTTTCAGCATGTTTCAGAAATATCCTCTGCGATCAGCGTTTTGCACCGCGGGGCGATGACGCGGCTCAGCATGCCCGTGCCGCACGCGCACTCCAGCACCTCGTCCGCAGGCAAAATGCGCTCTGCCACCGCCGCGCACAGCGTTTTGTGCGTCTTTTTGTTGATGACGTTCGCAAATATATCATACACACCGGCAGCATAATCCCAAAACATAACGTCCTCCGTTCTTTTTACATCGTGATCTGCACAAAATATGCCCGTTTTTCAGCTTTTGACACCAGTATATACAGCCGGCTGCCGTCCTCTTTTCTCAGAATTTCACCGCTCAGGTTTTCTTCAAACAGCACCATACGTTCTTCCGGCACGCCGATCTGCTCTAAACTCGTTTTGATCTCGTCCCACGGAAATTCCACATTTTCCTGTACAAAAGTCGAAAACACGTCTGCGTTTTCCGCCTCAAAAACCGCGTATCGCACACCGTCACCGAGCGCCATATCTTTGGAATGTGCCGAATAAATTTCCGTCATGCCCTGCGGCAATTCGATTTTCCAGTATTCCGCATATCGTGCCGCGTTCGTCTGCATAAAGCCCAATTTCAGCCCCACGCCGAGCGAAACGCCGAAAATCAAAATACAAAGAATTTCGATGCAAACTGACTTTTTCACAGCTTCACCCCCGGAACACAAAACGGCACTGCAAGGAAAGCAGCGCCGTTTTTACGGTCATTCTTCCGAATTCAGAACGGAAAAGATCTCGTCAAAGCCGTAGCCGTAGCGCTGCAAAGCAGCTACGGCGCGGCGGCGCACTTTTTCGTCTTCGCGCGCCATGGGGTACTTTCGCTCCAAAATGGCGCGGATGTTTTCCTCTGTTTCCGAACGTTCTGTGGAAAACTCGTCCATCACCGCGGCGATGAGCGCATCGTCAATGCCCTTTTGGCGCAGCTCCTGCTTTACGCGGCGCGCGCCGAACTTTTTGCGCGTGAAAAGCTCATTTGCAAGGCGGCGGGCGTAGTCCTCATCGTCTAAAAGCCCCAGCTCTTCCATGTGCTCCACGGCACTGCGGGCGGCCTCGCGGTCAAACTCCGCGCGGGTGATCTTGTTTTCCAGTTCTTTTTTGGAGTGGGCACGGTGCTCCAAAAGGTACAGCGCCTTTTCTTCGGCGCGGTGCTTTGCGGAGGCCTGCAAAAGCGCGTGCAGCTCCTCGTCGTCGAGCTCATCGCCGATGGCAATGCCCTCGCGCAATAAGGTTTCCGTGTCCACCTTCACCGCCGCTTCACCGTCAATATACAGCTGCGAAAGCCTGTGGCGGCGCGGGGCAATGTCCGTGATCTTCATTATTCGTCGTCATCGACCGTGATGTCGATGTCTGCCTGCACATTCTTGCGGGTGTTCTCTGCCTGCTCGGGAGATTCTTCCTCCTCGGCCTTTTCAACGGGCTTCGGCGCACTGCCGCCCTTGATGGACTTTGCGTAGAGCTTATCCGCATTCTGGCGGACGAGCTCGGAAATTTCCTCAAAAATATCCGGGTTGTCGCGCAGGAAGTTCTTCGCGTTGTCGCGGCCCTGACCGATGCGCGTGCCGTTATAAGAGAACCACGCGCCGCTCTTCTGCACGATCTCGAGCTTTTCGGCAAGGTCCAGGAGGTCGCCGACTTTAGAGATGCCCTGGCCGTACATGATGTCGAACTCGACCTCACGGAACGGCGGCGCAACCTTGTTTTTCACGACCTTGACCTTTGTGCGGGAGCCGATGATGTCGGTGCCGCTCTTTAAAACTTCCTTCTTGCGCACATCGAGACGCACAGAGGAATAGAACTTCAGCGCGCGGCCGCCCGGCGTGACCTCCGGGTTGCCGTAGACAACGCCGACTTTTTCACGCAGCTGGTTGATGAAAATGGCAACGCAATTCGACTTCGAGATCGCGCCGGCAAGCTTTCTAAGTGCCTGCGACATGAGGCGCGCCTGCAGACCAACGTGGCTGTCGCCCATTTCGCCCTCAATTTCCGCGCGCGGAACGAGTGCTGCAACGGAGTCCACAACGATGACGTCGATGGCGTTGGAGCGTACGAGCGCCTCGGTGATCTCCAGCGCCTGCTCGCCGGTATCCGGCTGCGAAACGAGCAGGGAGTCTACGTCTACGCCGAGCGCGGACGCGTAGACCGGGTCAAGCGCGTGCTCTACGTCGATAAACGCCGCGTTGCCGCCCATTTTCTGGCCTTCGGCGACGCAGTGGAGCGCCAAGGTGGTTTTACCGGAGGATTCCGGCCCGTAGATCTCGATGATTCTGCCGCGCGGCAGACCGCCGATGCCGAGTGCGAGGTCCAGCGAAAGAGAACCGGTGGAGATCGCATCCACGTGCATGCCGTTATTCTGGCCAAGGCGCATAACGGCGCCCTCGCCGAATTGCTTTTTGATCTGCGTCAACGCGGTTTCAAGCGCTTTGCGCTTGTCTTCGGGCTTGATGTCCTCCACTTTTTTGCTTACAGGGCTTTTATTTTCCTTCGCCATGGTTATATCCTCACTTCTTTTGAAATTTGGGTGTATGGTTGCATGAATATCGAGCTTCCGTCGAGCGTGGTTAAAAGTTTTTGATCCAACTTTTTTCAAAAAGTTGGTGGGATCCAAGGGCAAAGCCCTTGGTCGAACTCCGCAGAGTTCGAAACCCTTTTGCCTACCTAAAAATCAGGACGGGAACCTTAACAGTCCAGTGGACTGTTAAGGTGTGGGAGACCCTATTAGGGGGTCTCCCGAAGGGCGGCGCTGCCGCCCTTTTAATACGCAAAACTACCGCACTCATACTATACTCGTGGAAAACGATAAGTACAGCGTTTCTTTTATGGATTTGCAGCGCAAATCCATAGGGAAACCCCTTGATAGGGTTTCCCTCGGACGAAACGTCCACTGGAAGTTTCGTCCTCCCTTCCTGATCTTCTGAACGCAAAAAGATTTCGCTTTCTGCGGAAAGCGACTTAGGGCTCTGCCCTAAGCACCCGCAAGTTTTCTCGAAGAAAACTTGACTAAAGACTTTTGACCACGTTTTTCGCAAGCTGCGAGAAAATTTAATCAAAGACTTTTAACCGCCGTTTCCGTCAGCTTACTACGAATTTTGTTTCTGCGTTCCTCGCTCTTCTTTACAATCTCTATTATACTAAATCCGTCGAAAAAAAGCAACGGTTTTCTCGAACATATTTTCTTTTTTCGCTGAGGTGAGCAAAAAAGCGACAGTCAAGAGGACATCGCAGGACATGAGAGGACATCTTTTTGCACAAAAAGGGCAGGACCCCGGCGAAAACCGGAATTCTGCCCCTTTTTAGCTTATGTAGAAATTACAGACCGAGCAGTTCGGTTGCCGCTTTCTCCATTTTTGCGATGATCTCATCGGACTCTGTGGCAGTCTTGCCCTTGCCGGAGAGGTAGATCTTGATCTTCGGCTCTGTGCCGGACGGACGAACGATGAGCTTGCTGCCGTTTTCCAGACGATACTCGAGCACATTGGACTTTGGAAGCGTGATCTCCGTCTTCTCCGCACCCTCTGTGCGCACGGAAAGCAGATAGTCGCTGTCGCCGACGACCTTGAAGCCTGCGATCTCCGCCGGTGCGTTGTGACGCAGATGATCCATGATGGAGTTCATCTTCTTCATGCCGTCCTCACCCTCAAACGCGAAGTTGCACAGAGCGTTCTTATAGTAGCCGTACTTTTCGTACAGAACATTGATGGCATCGACGAGCGTCATGCCCTTTTCTTTGTAGTAGGAAGCCATTTCGCAGATGATCATGCTGCCGTCCACGGCGTCCTTATCGCGTACATAGCCGCCGGAGAGGTAGCCGTAGCTCTCTTCAAAGCCGAGCAGGTAGCGCTCCGGATGACCTTCGCTCTCGAGCAACGCGATCTGGTCGCCGATGTACTTGAAGCCGGTGAGCGTACGGCGGATTTCGATGCCGTAATCCTTTGCGATGTCGTTGACCATATCGGTGGAAACGATCGTTGTGACGGCGACCGGGTCCTTCGGCATGGTGCCGAGCTCCGTTTTGCACTGTGCAATGAAGTTGAGGAGCAGAATGCCCACTTCGTTGCCGGTCATGAGCACATACTCGCCGTGCTGGTTAACAGCGATGCCCACGCGGTCGCAGTCCGGGTCGGTCGCAAGCAGCAGGTCGGGCTTTACCTTCTCGCAGAGGTCAAGGCCCTTCTGGAGTGCTTCACGAATTTCCGGGTTCGGGTACGGGCAGGTGGGGAAGTTGCCGTCCGGCTCGCTCTGCTCCGGCACAACGGTGACGTCCTTCACGCCGATGCGGTCGAGGATGCGTAGCACGCACATTTTGCCGCTGCCGTTGAGCGGGGTGTAAACGAGCTTGAGGTTATCCGCCGGCTTGCCGAGGATACTCATGTTGTAAACCGCATCGATGAACGCGCTGACGGTCTCTTCGCCGATATATTCCGCCTTGCCGGAAGCAAGCGCTTCCTCAAACGGGATCTTCTTCACGTCCGCGAAGATATCGAGGGCTTCAATCTCTGCCATGATGCCGTCTGCCATGCCTTCCGTTACCTGGCAGCCGTCATTGCCGTAGGCCTTATAGCCGTTGTACTTTGCCGGGTTGTGGCTTGCCGTGACGCAGATGCCTGCATCGCAGTGCAGGTGACGCACAGCGAAGGACAGTGCCGGGGTCGGCATGAGCTGCGGGTAGAGGTACGCCTTGATGCCGTTTGCGGCGAGCACCGCTGCGGACTCCTTGGAGAACAGCACGCCCTTGTTGCGGCTGTCGTGCGCAATGGCAACGGAAAGGGGCTTGCCCTCTGTGTTGTGCTTATTCAGGTAATTTGCAAGGCCCTGTGTTGCCTTGCGGACCGTATAGACGTTCATGCGGTTCGTGCCTGCGCCGATGACGCCGCGAAGGCCGCCGGTGCCGAAGGCAAGGTCTCTGTAAAAACGGTCGTTTATCTCCTCGGGCTGATCCTTAACGGAAAGCAGCTCTTCTTTCAAGTCGGGATCGTCCAGCTCGACGCTGAGCCATCTTTCATACTCGGTCATACTCTATTCTTCCTTCCATGATTTGAATTTTCGGCAGTGCGAAAAACATCGTATCTGCCTTATGTTGAATGCGGATGACCCGCACCTACACGCTATAATTAGATTACCATTTTATCTGTGCAATGTCAATGACAAGTTGTGTCGCTTGATGTCAATTTATGTGTAAAATATTTGTTAATATTCCCGCGGGCGAAATGTCCACAAGCCCGCAGGTCGCGCGAAAACCCGAGCAGGAGCCGGGATTTAGGATATACAGTCCGTCGTCGTAGGTTTCGAGCGCTTCGTGCGTGTGGCCGAACAGCAAAAGGTTCGCGCCTGCCTCCCTTGCGGCGCACACAACGGTGTAAAGCCCCGATTTCACATGGTAAAGGTGCCCGTGCGTGCAGAAGATCTTGGCGCCGTCGAGGTCTAAAATTTCGCGCACCGGCACGTCTGCGCAGCCGAGGTCACAGTTGCCGCGCACAGAATAAAACGCGATATTTGGGAACAGGGCGCGCATCATTTGAAAATCGTTTTGCCCGTCGCCGAGGAAAATGACGGCATCCACATCCCGGTGCTTTTCAAGCGTTTCGCGCATATAAAGCGGCATGCCGTGGGAATCCGAAAAAACCAGCAGTTTCATGAAAATTCTCCTTCTTTTGAATTTAACACAGATGAGGTCTCATTTTTTCGCGCCGCGCATAAACTGTAAACGGAAGTTTCCCTAAAGGGAGGGTCAACCATGAACGAACGCGAAATGCAATCGCTTTTGGCCTTGGCGGCAAAACGGCTGCACACCACGCCGGAAGCGCTGCGCGCCGCCGCCGAAAACGGCGACCTGCAGAATATCACAGGCAGTCAGAACAACGCGGCGGCTTCTCAATTAAACCGTGTTTTAAGCGACCCGGAGGCCGCGAAAAAGCTGCTTTCCACGCCGGCCGCGCAGAAATTATTCGAGGCGCTCGGCGGCAAAAAATAGAAAGGAGGTGAGCGGCGGTGGAAGACCTGGCCGCAGCCGTACAATCCATTTTAAACGACCCGCAGAGCATGGCGCAGCTGCAGGGCGTGATGAGCTCGCTGGGCATGAACCCGCCGCAAGCCCCTGCCCCGGCTCCGCCGCCGGTGCAGCAGAGCACAGCGCCCGCCGCGCCGCTCAATTTGCTGAATACACTAAATAACAGCGACCCGATGACGGCGATGCTCTTGCGCGCCGCGCCGCTTTTGGCAAGCGCGAACCGCGAAGACGACTCCACACGGCTGCTTGCGGCGCTGCGGCCTTTGCTTGGCGAAGCGCGGCAGAAAAAGCTGGATGAAGCCGCGAAAATTTTAAAGCTTCTGCACCTTTTGCCGCTTTTGAAAGAGAGCGGCGTTTTGCAGGATATTCTTTGAGAAAGGCGGGATAAAATGCCGAGCAACATGCCGGACGCACGCGCTGTGGAAGAAGCCCTGCGCCGCGCGCGGGAGATGCAGGGGCGCTCTGCGGCGCACAACACGCCGCCCCCGCCGGAAAAGCCACCGGAGGAACCGCCGCGGGAAAACACGAACACGTCAACTGAAGCGCCGAAGGAATTTCGAGCGTTCCCGAATAAACCGCTTTCGCCGCTCGATACGCTGTTAAAAGATAAGGAGCGCACGCTGCTGCTTGCACTCCTCCTTTTGCTTTATAACGAAGGCGGCAGTGCAGAGCTTTTGTTTGCGCTGTTTTACCTGCTTATCTGACCTGGCCGTCGCCGCGAATGATGAATTTGTAGGAAACGAGCTCATTTAAGCCCATGGGGCCTCTGGCGTGCAGCTTCTGCGTAGAAATGCCGATTTCTGCGCCGAGCCCGAGCTCGCCGCCGTCCGTAAAGCGCGTAGACGCGTTTACATAGACCGCCGCCGCATCGACCTGCGCCGTGAATTGCTCCGCCGCGCGGAGGTTTTCGGTGACGATGCACTCGCTGTGGCCGGTGGAATACTGCGCAATGTGCGCGATGGCCGCTTCAAGGCTGTCCACGACGCGCACGGCTAAGATATAATCGAGGTACTCCGTTGCCCAATCTTCTTCCGTCGCGGGCTTCGCTTCGGGCAGAATTTCGCATGTGCGTGCGTCACCGCGCAGCTCTACGTTTTTCTCCTTCAGGCGTGCAGCGATGACGGGCAGCGCCTTTTCGGCGATGTCCCCATGCACCAAAATGGTCTCGATGGCGTTGCAGACGGACGGGCGGGAGGTTTTGGCGTTGAAAATGATGTTCGCCGCCATGTTGATGTCTGCGTCCTTATCGACATACACGTGGCAGTTGCCAACGCCGGTCTCGATGACCGGCACCTTGGCGTTTTCCACCACGGCGCGGATAAGCCCTGCGCCGCCGCGCGGGATAAGCAGGTCGAGATACTCCGTCATGCCCATGAGCTCCACGCTGGACGCACGGGAGGTATCCTGCACAAGCTGAACGCTGTCGCGCGGGAGGCCGGACGCTTCTACGGCGTCGCGCAGAACCTCGGCGATGGCGTTATTGGAGCGGAACGCTTCCTTGCCGCCGCGCAGAATGACGGCGCTGCCCGCCATAAGGCACAGCGCGGCCGCGTCGCTCGTCACGTTCGGACGGGCTTCGTAAATGATGCCGATGACACCCATCGGCACTGTGATCTTCTCCACCTTGAGCCCCTTTGGGTTCGTTTCACCGCTTAAAATGCGGCCCACGGGGTCGCGCTGGGCGGCAACGTCTTCCATGCCCTTTGCCATGCCCTCAATGCGGGCGGCGGAAAGCGCCAAGCGGTCGAGCATGGCTTCACTCATGCCGTTTTCCTTGGCGGCTTTAAGGTCTTTTTCGTTTGCGGCGAGAATTTCCCCCTGACGCGCGCGCAGGGCGGCTGCGGCGGCGTTTAAGGCCACGCGCTTCTTTTCGCCTGCAGTGCGCAGAACGGCAGCGGCTTTTTTGGCCGCAGCGCCCATTTTCTCAAGTTCTGTCATACGCGTTGTGCTCCTTTCTGTAAATTACGGCATGAACACCGTGCCGATGTCCTCGCCGTCGAAAATACGGTAGAGGTTCTCCGGGTCTTCGCCGGAGAGAATGTAGGTCGGGATATTTGCACGCCCGGCGATCTCCGCGGCGCGAATTTTTGTCGTCATGCCGCCGGTGCCGCGCGCAGAGCCTGCGCCGCCTGCCATGGCGCGCACCTCGTCGTCGATCTTCTCGATGACGCTGAGACGCTTTGCGTCGGGATAGGCCTTCGGGTTTTTGTCGTATACGCCGTCGATGTCCGTTAAGATCATCAGCACGTCTGCGTTGACGATGCTTGCGACGATGGCGGAAAGCGTATCGTTATCGCCGAAGTTGCGACCCTCGAGCTCATCGACCGCAACGGTATCGTTTTCGTTGACGATCGGAATGACGTTCATGTCGAGCAGCTCACGGAATGTATTTTCCACATTGCGGCGGCTGATGGGCTGCGAGGTGACATCTGCCGTGAGCAAGACCTGCGCGACGTTCTGATGATATTCGCCGAAGAATTTATCGTAGGCAAACATCAGCTCGCACTGGCCGATGGCGGCAAGCGCCTGCTTTTTGGCGGTGTCGTCCGGGCGCTCCGGCAATCCGAGCTTGCCCATGCCCACGCCAATGGCGCCGGACGTAACGAGCACGATGCGACGGCCGCCGTTTTGCAGGTCGCACAGCGTGCGGCAGAGCTTATCGATGCGGCGCAGGTTCATTTTGCCGTTTTCGTATGTCAAGGTTGAGGTGCCAATTTTCACCACAACGGTTTTTACTGTATTTAAATCCATGATTTTATTTGTTTTCACCGCAAATTCGCGGCAAAAACGTCCTTTCCCCATTCTCTTTTCTGCTCCATTATACATGGAAACAACGCAAAAAGAAAGCCTTTTTGCAAAAACTCAGGCGTTAAAAACGTCTAAGTCTTCGCCGTTTACGACCTTGCCCGTGTAGCCTGCATCGCGGATCTCCTGCAAAATGAGGTCGCTGCGGCGGCGCGTTTCGGCTTCGACATCAATGGTGCTATCCTGAATATTCATATGGTAAATGCGGTGGTAGGTGACGAGCAGCTTCGGCTGCGCTTTTTTCGCAACCTCAGCTAAGTCCGTGCTGAGCGTATGCACCTCGCGGTGATATTTCTGCCACTTCGGTTCGCGCGCTCAAAGCCGTGCAGGCGAAAGTCGATATCGACCGCATAGGCAGAGAGCAGATGCTGCGCCATATTTCGGATTCCCTTCGGGCCGAAGACCTTTAGCGGTTTTTCCCGTTCCAGCACCCACGGGGTGAAAATGAGGTCCGCAAACCCGGCGGTATGGTCGGTATGCAAATGCGTACAGAACGCGGTATCGAGCAGATCGGGTCTAAGAGCATCTTCGCCGCGGCGGTACGCTTCCGCTGCGCGTCTTACGACGCCGGGGCCAAAATCGACGAGGTACGCATGGCCGTCGACAACGACGGCGGAAGCCGGGCCGCTCGCCCACGGGCAGGCGTTCGGTGTGCCCGTACCGAATAAAACAAGTTTCGTTTCCACTTTTATCATGCCTTTCCGGTTTAGAAAACAAAAAGGGACAAGCCTCGGCTTGTCCCCCGTTATCGAACTTAGTGTCTGTCGTTTCTGTCGCGGCGCGGACGATCTCCACGCGGGCGGTCGCTGCGCTCACGGCGCGGCTGCTTCTCCGGCAGGACGTTCTCCGGCACGGCACCGTCAAGGTCGATCAGCGCTTCGCGGCGGGAGAGGTTCAGTCTGCCCTTATCGTCGATTTCAAGCACCTTGACTTTCACGATATCGCCGACATTGACGACATCCGTGACGTTCTCCGTGCGCTTGATGTCGAGCTGAGAGATATGCACAAGGCCTTCCTTGCCCGGGGCAATCTCCACAAACGCGCCGAAGTCCATGATTCTCGTCACGCGGCCGCTGTAATAGGAGCCCGGCTCCGGGTCGTTGACGATGGTGTCGATGATGTCCATAGCGCGGCGGCACTTCTCAATATCAATGCCCGCAACATAGCAGTGGCCGTCATCCTCGATATCGATGGTAACGTCGCACTCGGCGCAGATCTTCTGGATGACCTTGCCGCCGGAGCCGATGACCTCGCGGATCTTATCGACCGGCACGATGGTGGACAGCATCTTCGGTGCATATTTGGAAAGCTCGGGACGCGGCTCTGCGATAACCGGCAGCATAACTTCGTCCAGAATGTAATTTCTTGCTTTGTGCGTCTTTGCAAACGCTTCCTTGATGATTTCCGGCGTGAGACCGTGAATCTTCAGGTCCATCTGAATGGCGGTGATGCCCTTCTTTGTACCGGCAACCTTAAAGTCCATATCGCCGAAGAAATCCTCAAGGCCCTGAATATCGACCATGGTCATCCAGCGGCTGCCCTCGGTGATGAGGCCGCAGGAAATACCGGCGACCGGCGCTTTAATCGGCACGCCTGCGTCCATCAACGCCAGCGTAGAGCCGCAGATGGAGCCCTGAGACGTGGAACCGTTAGAGGAAAGCACCTCGGAAACCAGACGGATGGTATACGGGAACTCCTCGACCGGCGGGATAACCGGCACAAGTGCGCGCTCTGCCAGAGCGCCGTGACCGACTTCACGTCTGCCCGGGCCTCTGGAGGGCTTCGTCTCGCCTACGGAGTAGGACGGGAAGTTGTAGTGGTGGATGTAGCGCTTGGACTCTTCGTCGTCGATGCCGTCGAGAAGCTGGTTGTCACGCGTGGAGCCGAGCGTTGCAACGGTAAGCACCTGCGTCTGGCCGCGGGTGAACATGCCGGAGCCGTGTACACGCGGCAGCAGACCGACTTCTGCGGCAAGCGGACGGATCTCATCCATACCTCTGCCGTCAACACGCTTCTGCTCGTCGAGCAGCCAGCGGCGCACGACGAACTTCTGCGTCAAATACATGCACTCGTCGATCTTTGCCGCCTGATCGGGGTAAATTTCGTCGAAGTGCTCGTGCACTTTTTCGTAAACAGGCTTGAGTCTCTCGTCGCGAACGGTCTTGTCGTCCGTATCGAGTGCGGCCTTCACGTCATCAATGGCGAAATCGCGGATTTCTTCGAACATCTCCGGATCCGGCTTATTGGACGGGTAAGAGAACTTCTCTTTGCCGATCTCCCTCTGGATACCCTTGATGAACTCAATGATTTTCTGGTTTTCCGCATGGCCTGCCATAATGCCGTTGAACATATCCTCGTCGGACACTTCGTTTGCACCGGCTTCGATCATTGCGATGCGCTCATCGGTGGAAGCGACGGTAACAGCCATCTGGGAGAGCTTTCTCTGCTCTGCCGTCGGGTTGATGATGAACTCGCCGTCGATGAGGCCGACGGAAACGCCGCTGATGGGGCCGTCCCACGGAATGTCGGAGATGGACAGCGCGACGCTGGTGCCGACGAGTGCGGCAATCTCCGGGGAGCAATCCGGGTCAACGGACATGACGGTGCAGACGATGGAAACATCGTTGCGCATGTCCTTCGGGAACAGCGGGCGGATGGGGCGGTCGATCATACGGCAGACAAGAATCGCCTTATCGGTCGGGCGACCCTCACGCTTTAAGAAAGAGCCCGGGATCTTGCCGACGGAGTAGAGCTTTTCCTCGAAGTCAACGGAAAGCGGGAAAAAGTCGATGCCGTCACGCGGCTTTGCGGCAGCGGTGGCTGCCACGTGGATGGTGGTCTCACCGTAACGGACAAGGCACTCGCCGTTTGCAAGCTGTGCCATTTTACCGGTTTCGATCTTCAGCGGGCGTCCGGCAAATTCCGTTTCAAATACTCTGAAATTTTCAAACATAAAGGTTATTTTCCTTCCCCCCGAGAGCCGGGATTTTCCGACTCCGCAGACCGTTTAACAATTAAACCGACGCACACGTGTTTTACGACTTGTATGCGCCCGTTTCACTGCTAAACAGCCCTTGGAATCATTTTGTGCAGATATTAAATCAGCTGCGCGGGTCGCGCGCAGCTGAAAAAAGACAAAAAATTACTTACGGATACCGAGTTCTGCAATGATTGCTCTGTAACGCTCGATGTCAACCTTAATGAGGTAGTTGAGAAGGCTTCTTCTCTGGCCGACCATCTTCAGCAGACCGCGGCGGGAGTGATGATCCTTCTGGTTGGTACGGAGGTGCTCGGTGAGGTCGTTGATTCTCTTGGTGAGAACGGCGATCTGAACTTCCGGGGAACCCGTATCGCCCTCATGGCGTGCATACTTCTTGATGATCTCTGTCTTTTCGCTCTTCAGCATTGTGTTTTCCACCTTTTCTAATAATATTTGCCGCGCTCACAGGTCTGGGTCGGTGTTATCCCTGCGGAGATGTCTCCCAAAAGGGTTAGTCCCTGATCCGAGGACGGGCACTTTGAAAGTATAGCATAATTCTTCAAAGTTTGCAAGCGGTTTTTCCTCTGCGGCGCAGATTTTTCGTTCCGTACAAAATGGCGAAAACGTCCGGCCCAAAACCGACTTTTTCACGGCTCTTCCTGCCTTTTTTGCGAAACTCGGACATTTTCGACATTGTGCATCTTGACAAGCTTTTGAAATCCGTATACTATTAAACAGTTAATTATCGAAACGACCGTGCAAAAGCAAGTTTACCCGTGAAAGGCTGAACACAAACGACGCGAAAAGGCGTTATGGGCGCGGAAGTTTTTCCGCCGGAGAAAGGATATTTTTAATGAGCAAAATTGCAGTTGTTACCGATACAAACAGCGGCATCACCCGCGAGGAAGCGAAAAAGCTGGGCGTTTATCTTCTGCCCATGCCGTTCATCGTAGACGGCACGGAGTATTTTGAGGGCGTCACCTGCACGTATGAGCACTTCTTTGAGATGCTGGAAGCCGGCGCAGAGGTCTCCACCTCTCAGCCCTCGCCGGAATCCCTCACGGAGATGTGGGAGGAGGCGCTCGCGACGCACGATTCCGTTGTGCACATTCCGATGTCTTCGGCGCTGAGCGGCTCTTGCGACACTGCAAAGGCACTCGCCGCGGAATACAACGGCCGCGTATGCGTTGTGGACAACAAGCGCATTTCCATCACGCAGCGCGAATCCGTTCTGGACGCGCTGACGCTGGCCGAAAAGGGTCTGACCGCTGCCGAAATCTGCGTGCAGCTTGAAAGCACCGCGTATAACGCAAGCATTTACCTTGCTGTAAATACACTGGAGCTCTTAAAAAAGAGCGGCCGTGTGACGCCGGCCGGTGCGGCGCTCGCGACGCTGCTGGGCCTCAAGCCCGTTTTGCAGATTCAGGGCGGCAAGCTGGACGCTTACGCGAAGGTGCGCGGCATGGCAAACGCCGAAAAAACGATGCTGAAGGCGCTCGAAAAAGACCTGCAAACGCGTTTTGCGGGCAAAAAGGTGCACATTGCGGCGGCGTACTCCGGCGACATCAAGCCCGCGCTCGAGTGGCGCAAGACAATACGCAAGTATTTTGATGACAACAGCATTGAGCTTTACAAGCTCCCCATCAGCATTTGCTGCCACGTCAGCTCCGGCGTAAAAGCGCTCGGCTGCTTTGAATATTTTGAGTGATTTTTGCGTTTACATACAAAACCCTCGCTGTGTTCGTTTTGAAGCACAGCGAGGGTTTTCTTATTTATGTTCAAGCATTTCAATGCTTGCGGCACGGTTATGGAGGCTGCCAAGCAGGCCTTTGAGGCTTAAAATGCGGAAAAGCAGCTGTTCGCGCTCGGTGAGCGGCGTTTGAAACGCGGCTTTGACGTCTTCGGTCGTTTTGCCGCAGTACCGCTCGAACGCTTCCGGCGTGATACCCAGCATTTCGACGAGGGCGTCGATGTCGTCAACGACGGTTTTTACATCGGCGTTTTTGCCGCTCTGCGCCAAAGAGAGGTACTCCATGAGCCAATCGAAATACATGGTTCCCTTTATGCTGCCCGACGCGGCTTCCAAAAGCGCATCGAGCGTTTCGGCATCGCAATGCGTGACGGTTTTGAATGTTTCAAACCCGAGTCCCGTTTTTTCGCGGCAGGTTTTTTCCCATTCTTTCATGTCGATTGGGGTGAGCATATGCGGGTGCCTCCTTTTTAAGCTTACTTCGTTTATTTCTAATGGCTCGTTTACGAGCCATTAGGGAAACCCCTTAGTAGGGTTTCCCTAAGCGGAACAGTCCACCGGACTGTTCCGCTTTCCCTTCCTGACTTCTGGGCAGGCAAAAGGTGTTTCGTCGTCTGCGGACGACGCCTTAGGGCGCTGCCCTAAGAACCCGCAAGTTTTCTCGAAGAAAACTTGACTAAAGACTTTTAACCACGCTTACCGGAAGCTTTCTGTGCTTTTTCAAACGCTTCAAACAGTGTTCTTGCGGTTTTTTCATTCAGGCTGATTTCCGCTTTCAGCGCGTCTAAGTTGGGGAACTTTTTTTCATCCCTTACAAAGCTCAAGAGCTCCAGCCGCAGCGTTCTGCCGTACAGGTCACCGTCCGAAAAATCGGGCATCCACGTTTCGGAAAGCGCGTGGTCGGAGCCGACGGTGGGCTTTACGCCGACATTCGTCACGCCGCAATAGGTTTTGCCGTCCACATACACGGCGGAGGCGTACACGCCGAAGCGCGGCAGCACAAAGCGCGGCGGGAAGTTCTGGTTGATGGTCGGCGTGCCGATGGTATGGCCGATGTGGTTGCCGTGCACGACCTCAAAGCAGAACCCAAACGGTCTGCCCAGCATGGCGGTGACGTCTTCCATCTCGCCGTTTTCGATCGCTTTACGGATGCGCGTGGCGCTGACCCGCTTGCCCTTATACTCCACCGTGGGCACGACGTGCATTTCGCCGCCGTGCGCTTTGCAGAGCCTTTTCAGCCACTCTGTGTCGCCCGCCGCGAACTTGCCGAAGCGGAAATCTGCGCCGCAGGCGATGAACTTTGCATTGAGGCCGAATCGCAGCAAATTTGCAAAGCGCTCTGCGGGCCACTCTGCGACCTGCGCGAAATCCGGCATGACGACGTACTCCATGCCCCAGCTTTCCAAAATGCGCATGCGCTCCTCAACGGTCGTTAAATAACAGCAGGTGCCCGTAAGGTACTCCGCCGGGTTATCCCGAAACGTGAAAACGACCGGTGTATAGCCGCTTTCCACCGCTGTGCGGATGACCTTATAGTGCCCGATATGCAGGCCGTCAAACGCGCCGAGCGCGACCGCCGTTTTTTTATCGCCGATGAACTTTCGTATTTCTTCCGTATTGCGAATGACGTGCATGTGCCGATTCCCTCTCATTTTTCTGAAAATGACTTAACGTATTTGAATTCCCCGTTTTCTGCGCGTGCGAGCCCCAAGAACTTTTCGCCGTCTTCATACAGCGCGACCTGCGTACCGTCCGGCATCGCGATTTTCGGCGCGCGGCAGCGCGAGATCATCAGTGCGCCGCCGTTCAGGTATCTCTGTGCCTGCGCAGGCGTGACCGAAACGGCGGTGAGCGCCGAAAAGAGCTTTTCCACGGGGCGCAGCACGGGTTCAAAGCTTTCCCCGCTTTCCTTCATCGCCTTTAAGGTATCGAGCGAAACGGCATCTTCGAGTGTGAAGCCGCACGCCGCCGTTCTCCTCAGCGCCGTCATGGCGCCGACGGTGCCGCATTTTTCGGCGATGTCTTCAATTAAAGTGCGGATATACGTGCCTTTTGAGCACGTAACGCGCAGCTTGCCGGTTTTTTCGCCCTCGTTATATTCGAGCAAAATAAGCTCCGCAATATGTACGGGCCGTGCTTCGCGCTCAACCTCGATGCCCTGCCGCGCGAGCTTATAGAGCCGCTGTCCGTTGACGGACACGGCGGAATACATGGGCGGCACCTGCAAAATATCGCCGCGAAAGCTTTGAAGCGCCGTTTCAAGCGCGGTTTGGGGAACAATGGTATCATCCGTTTTGATGACTTCGCCGGTCACGTCGCCGGTCGTATACGCTTCGCCGAATTTAAAAGACGCTTCGTAGGTCTTTTCGGTATCCGGCAGAAGTGAGACGGCCTTTGTGGCGCGGCCGAGCAAAAGCGGCAGAACGCCCGTTGCCATGGGGTCCAATGTGCCCGTGTGGCCGATGCGCCTTTCGCGCGTCAGCCCGCGCACGACCGCCACGGCGTCAAACGACGTGAAGTCCTGCGGTTTATCCAAAACGATGATGCCTTCCATGTTGCCTCCGTATTACCAGCCCGCCTCTTCCACGAATTTATAGAAGTCCTTCTCCGCGTCCTTGTCTTCTGCGCGGATGGTGCCGACGGTCTCGGTATAAATGATGTATTCTTCTTCGCCGTCCAAATTAAACAGCGTATCGCACAAATTCTGGTCGTATGCGCCGATGCCGCAGGTGCCAAGGTGCAGCGCGCTGCACGCAAGGTACAGGTTTTCGCCCACGTGGCCCATATCGACAAGAGATCCTCTGTGGCTGAAAATGCCGTAGCGCCACTCTGTGCGGTACGGGACGAACGACCAATAGAACACGACGCTCGACTTTTTCACCCAGCGCTGATCGCACAGGGATTTATCGATGACGTCTTCAATGTTTTCCACCTCGCCGAGGTACTCGAGTTGATTTTCAAGCGGCAGATAGTGGTATTTGCCGGGCTTTAAGCCCTCTACACGGCGCACGAGCAGATACGTTTCAAACGGATGTCTTGCGCCGCCGCACGGCACGGTACGCAGTGTGGCGTACTTTTTGCCGCGAATGCCCTTTACGCCCTGCGTTGCCCAAAGCAGGAACGAGAGCTCCAAAAGGGACAGGTTCTCTTCCGTATAGACGCGGGAGGAGCAGCGGTTGAAAATGACGCTTAAGAGGTCTTTTTCGAGACCGAGCGGTTTAAAATCGCGCGGCAGGTCGATGCGCTCGTCGCTTACCGGCGCTTTCGTCAGCGGCGGCTGCGGCAGCATTTTCTGCTGGTCGGTCTTGTAGCCCTCCGGCTCGTCGCTTGCGTCCTGCTTTAAAAAGCCGCGGCGGCTTTCCGTAATGGCGCGAATTTCTTCGGGTGTTAATTCTTTCATGTGAACTCCTCCCATCTTATTTACGGCTCCGTGTGATTTAAAACAGCCGATTTTTATTTGCTTTCAAGCGCTTTGATGGCTTCGCCGCAGGCGGCCACCACGCGCGCTTTTACGTCTTCAAGGTCGCCTGTAAGCGCGCAGCCTGCCGCGCCCTTGTGCCCGCCGCCGCCGAATTTGGCGCAGACGACGGACGCATCTGCGGGGTCTGTGGCGCGCATGGAGACCTTCCACACATTCCCTTCGCGCTCTCGCAGCGTAAAGCCGAGCAGAACGCCCTCCACCTGACGCACCATGGCGGAAACGCCGTCGAGGTCATCCTCCGAAGCGCCGGTCTCTGCGATAACGTCGTTCGTCAGGCAGAACACCGCGCACTTGCCGTCAAAGTGGAACTCCATGTCGCCATAGAGGCGCTTCATCAGCGCCACGGCGGCGCGGCTTTTGGTATCGAACATCAATCGGTTGATCTCCGCGGCGTTCGCGCCGTGCTCCAAAAGGTCTGCCGCAATGCGGTACGTGTTGGCGGAGGCGTTCGGGTAGCGGAAGCAGCCGGTATCCGTGGAAATACCCGTATAAAGGCAGTCCGCGATTTTCGGTGTGATCTCTGCGCCAAGCGCCGGAATGAGCCGCGCGATGAGCTCGCACGCTGCGCCGGCGGTGCCCTCCACCCACGTTTCCTTTGCAAACGGACGGCAGGACGCGTGGTGGTCGATGGCAAAATCCGTTTTCTCGCCATAGGGCTCCAAGGTACCGAGCAGCGTTTTATCCGCTACGTCCACCGTGACGATATGCTCCGGCTCAAATTCGCCGTATTCGATGCCCTCAAAGAGGTATGTGAACTTCGGCGGCACGGGGTCTGCACAGCGGAACATTACCGATTTGCCGAGCGCAATGAGTGCGCGGCTGAGCGCCGAAGCGCAGCCGAGCGTATCGCCGTCGGGCGAGCGGTGGCTCAAGATGAGAATTTTATCTGCGCCGCGCAGAAAACGTGCGGCATCCTCCAGATTTGCCATAAGCGTGACCAGGCTTTTGGGCTCACTTTCTGCCCAAAAGCACTCCTTTCTCCAAAATATGAAAACTTACTTTTTCTCGTTTTCGAGGTCGTGCAGAATGCGCGAAATGTTGGCGCTGTACTCAATGGAATCCGTCGCCTTAAAGATCATCTCCGGCACATGGCGCAGCTTTAAGCGGTTTCCAAGCTCGCGGCGCACATAGCCCGCTGCGCTTTTGAGGCCCTTAACGGCGTTTTCGGCCGTCTCCATGCCCTCCATGGCGCTGACGTACACCGTGCAGTAGGAAAGGTCGTTTGTGACCTCCACACGCACCACGCTCAGCATGCAGCCGCTGACGCGCGGGTCCTTGAGCTCTCTCAAAATGGCGGAAACCTCACGGCGGATGTCCTCCGTGGTTCTGCCCAATTTATAACTCGGCATCGTTATTCTCCTTTCTCCTCCGGCAGGAAGCGCGCGGAGATGAGCTCCGCCGCGATTTTAAAGCCCGCCTTCAGACTTTCCGTTTCGATCCACTCGCCGCGCGTATGCTCCCCGGCGCCGATGCAAAGACCGATCGCCGCAGCGGGAATGCCGTTTGCGAGCGGGATGTTGCAGTCTGTGGAGCCGGCGTACACGCCCGGGCGCGTGCCGAAATGCTTTTCCACCGCGTCTGCACACTGTGTTAAAAGTGCGGCCTGACGCGGGTCGTTGTTTTCTTTGTTGCCGCAGGGGCGCTCGCCGAGCAGCTCTGCTGCGACGTCTATGCCCTCTGCTTTAAAGTCTTCCAGTATTTTCTCAAAATATGCCTTGGCATCCATGAGGCACGCGTAGTCGTCCGAGCGCATCTCGTACAGCATTTCTGCCTGCTGCGCAATGGTATTGATGGACGTGCCGCCCGTGATGGAGCCCACGTTGAACGTCGTTTTCGCGCTGCCTGCGGGGATCTGATATTTATACAGCTCCGTGATGATGGCGGACAGGCGCTCGATGGCGTTTTTATTGCCGAAATCGACGAATGAGTGTCCGCCCTCGGTCTTCACCGTGACCTTATAGCGCAGAGAGCCGACCGCCATGCCGACAATGCCGTCCATGTAGCCGTCAAACGAAATGACCTGCTGCATGCGGCTGCCATATCTTGCGTAGAGCGCACGGCTGCCCTTTAAGTTGCCGAGGCCCTCCTCGCAGGAATTCATGACGAACACGATGCCGCCGTTTGTCTTCGGCTTTTCGTTTGCGACGTATGCCGCCATAAGCATTAAAAGCGCAACGTTTGCGGTGTCATCACCAACGCCGGGGCAGAACCACTTGCCGTCCTTTTCGGTGAGCGGCATGGGCTCCGTATCCGGAAAAACCGTGTCGATGTGCGCCATGAAAACGGCGACGGGCGCGTCGTTTTCGGCGTTATATTCGTAAATGACGTTCTTCGCTTCATCGATGAAGGCGTTTTCCGCACCGTGGCTTACGAGCCACTCCTTGCAGAACGCGGCGCGCTTTTCTTCGTGGTGGCTCGGCGACGGAATGGCGCACAGCGTGCGCAGCAGCTTTAGCGCCGCTTCATGATTTTCCAGAACATATTCGTTCAAGCTCATAATTTACTTGCCTTCTCCTAAAGGAAAACCGCGCCCCGCGATGGGGACGCGGCTGAACCGACTTTTAGTCTCTGTATTCTTCCATTTCGTAGGCTTCGAGGATGTCGCCCAGCTTGATGTCGCTGAAACGCTCCAGCGTGATGCCGCAGTCGTAGCCGTCCTGCACTTCCTTCACGTCGTCCTTGAAGCGGCGCAGGGAAGCGATCTTATCATCGGCAACGATGATGCCGTCACGCACAAGGCGCACCTGCGCACCGCGCACGATCTTGCCGGAGGTGACGTGACCGCCGATGACCATGCCGACGTTCGTGATCTTGTAGACCTCGCGGCACTCTGCCTTGCCGAGGAACACTTCGCGGTACTTCGGTGCGAGCATGCCCTTCATAGCGGATTCGATCTCTTCGATGCAGTCATAAATGATACGGTAGAGGCGCATATCGACACCGTCGCGCTTTGCGTTCTCTTCCGCGACCGGGTCCGGGCGGACATTGAAGCCGACGATGATGGCGTTCGAGGCGTTTGCCAACATGACGTCGCTTTCGCTGATTGCACCGACCGCGCCGTGGATGACATGCACGCGCACTTCGTCGTTGGAGAGCTTCTCAAGGGACTGGCGGACAGCTTCAACAGAGCCCTGCACGTCGGCCTTGACGATGACCTTGAGCTCCTTCATCTCGCCTTCCTTCATCTGCTCGAAGAGGTTATCCAGCGTGACCTTTGTCTGGGAGTTGAACATCTCTTCCTTCTGCTCGGTAAGACGCTGCTCAACGAGCTCACGTGCCAGACGCTCGTCGGAAACGGCGTTGAACGTATCGCCGCCGACCGGCACTTCGTTGAGACCTGTGACCTCAACCGGCACGGACGGACCTGCGCTCTTTACGCGCTCGCCACGCTCGTTCATCATGGCGCGAATACGGCCGACCGTGGTACCGGCGACCACGATGTCGCCGGTATGCAGCGTACCGTTCTGCACGAGGACGGTCGCAACCGGGCCGCGGCCCTTATCGAGGCGCGCCTCAATGACGGTGCCCTTTGCGGCACGGTCCGGGTTCGCCTTAAGCTCCTTCATTTCCGCAACGAGCAGAATCATTTCAAGGAGATCATCGATACCCATTTTGGTGTGTGCGGAAACCGGGATGCACGGCACGTCGCCGCCCCACTCTTCCGGCACGAGCTCGTATTCGGTGAGCTGCTGCTTGACGAGATCCGGGTTTGCGGCCGGTTTATCCATTTTGTTGATGGCAACGATGATGGAAACGCCCGCTGCCTTAGCGTGGTTGATGGCTTCTACCGTCTGCGGCATGATGCCGTCATCGGCTGCGACGACCAGCACGGCGATATCCGTAACCATGGCGCCTCTTGCACGCATGGTGGTGAAGGCGGCGTGACCCGGCGTATCAAGGAACGTAATGTCCTTGCCGTCGATATTGACGCGGTATGCGCCGATGTGCTGCGTGATGCCGCCGGCTTCGCCCGCGGTAACGTTTGCGTGGCGGATGGCGTCCAGAATGGAGGTCTTGCCGTGGTCAACGTGGCCCATGACAACGACGACCGGTGCGCGCGGCACAAGGTTTGCATCGTCGTCTTCGCTGTCGTCGATGATGCGGTCTTCGATGGTGACGACGACCTCTTTTTCGACCTTTGCGTGGAACTCATCGGCAATGAGTACGGCGGTATCAAAATCGATGGTGTCGTTGATGGTAGCGAAAACGCCGTTTGCCATGAGCTTCTTGATGACTTCGGCGCTCGTTGCCTTCAGGCGGAGGGCAAACTCGCCGACGGTAATCTCATCCGGCACGGTGATGGTGATGGCCTTCGCCTTACGCTCTGCCGCGATGCGGTTGAGTCTTTCTGCTTCCGTCTCGCGCTTTGCGCTGCGCGGCTTGCCGCGGCGCTGGCTCTTCTGGTTGATCTTCTGCTTTGCGGCAACGGTGTCGTTCTTCACCTTGTCGTACGCCAGGCGGTCATACTTTTCGTTGTACTTATCGATGTTGACGTTGACCGTTCTGGTATCGACCACACGGCGGCGCGGGGCTTCCGTGGTGTTCTCCTGTGCCGGGGCGTTGTTGTTACTGCTCGGCTGGCTGTTCTGTGCGGGGCGCTGCGGCTTATTCTGCTGCGCGTTCTGGCCCTTGTTGCCGTTATTATTGCGGCGGTCGTTATTCTTATTGCGGTTATTGTTATTATTGTTATTCACGTTCTGCTTCTTCGGCTCCTGCGTGTTCTTAGCGGTTTTTTCGCTCGGTTTTTCGGCTGTTTTGTCGCTCGGCTTCTCTTCGGTCTTTGCAGCATTGCGCGTTGCAAAGTACGCGTCAAAGTTCTGTGCGGCATGATCCTGCGTGAAGCGGTCAAAAACGATATCGAGCTCGTTTTCTTCCAGTGCCGTCATGTGCTTTTTCGGCTCTTTTACGTACTTGCCGAGGATATCCAGCACTTCTTTGTTCGGCACATCCAGATCCTTTGCCACATCGTGCACTCTGTATTTGATCATCATATACGCAATTCCTCTCTTTCTCCGTCTGCGATGAGCTGCTTCAGCTTCTCCGCAAAGCCGCGGTCACACACGGCGAGCACACCGGTCTTTTTGCCGATGGCTGCGGAGATCTCTTCCATGGTAAACGCGGGCTCCAAAACGGGCACATGGTGCTTTTCCGCTTCAAAGCGTACGTTTTTCTTCGTTTTGTCCGAAAGGTCTGCGGCCAGGACCACAACGCCGCATGCGCCGCTGCGCACGGCCTCCACGGCGGTGTCAAAGCCCCAGTTGAGTTTCCCTGCGCGTCTCGCAAGGCCCAAAACGGACAGTGCTCTGTTCATGTTTACGCCTCGCCCGCCTTTCCTTTCACATCATTACACAGCTCATGATACATGGCGTCGTACACGGCGTCTTCAATTTTGCAGGAGAACGCGCGCTCAAAGCGACGCGCCTTCTGTGCCTTTTTCAGACACTCGGGGTCCCTGCAAACGTAAGCGCCGCGGCCGGGCTTGCGGCCTGTAAGGTCCAAGGAGACCTCGCCGCCCGTCTGCACGCCGTTTTCGTCTTCCTTAACGGGGGCGCGCACCACGCGCACCAGTTCCTTTTTCGGCTTCATTTCACCGCATCCCGCACACATACGGAGCGGTATTTTCTTTTGTTTCACGTTCTGTCACGTTCCTTTCTGCGAGATGCAAGTTTTAAAAAAGCTTACGCTTCCTCTTCTTCGCCGAAGAAGCCGCTTTCGGGCTTAATATCGATCTTCCAGCCGGTCAGCTTAGCCGCAAGGCGGGCGTTCTGGCCCTTGTTGCCGATGGCGAGGGAAAGCTGGCTGTCCGGCACGGTAACCTTGCAAACGTGGGAACCGTCCTCTGCCGTTTCAACGGAAAGCACGGTCGCCGGTGCAAGCGCCGCTGCAATGAACTTTGCCGGGTCTTCGCTGTAGTCGACAATGTCCATCTTCTCGCCGCCAAGCTCGTTGACGATGTCGGAAACACGCGTGCCGCGCGTACCGATGCAGGCACCCACAGCGTCTACGTCCGGGTTATGGGACATAACGGCGATCTTCGTTCTGGAACCGGCCTCGCGGGCAACGGCTTTGATTTCTACGGTGCCGTCGAAAATTTCCGGCACTTCCTTTTCAAACAGGCGGCGAATAAGATCCGGGTGCGTGCGGGAGATGATGGCCTTCGGGCCCTTTTCGGTCTCCTTAACGTCTACAACGTAGACCTGTACGTGGTCGCCTTCCTTGACGTTTTCGGTACCGACCTGCTCTCCCTTCGGCAAAATGGCTTCTGCCTTGCCGATCTTCAGGGACAGCGCGCCGGTCTTCGGGTCTACGCGCTCTACAAGGGCGCTGACGAGCTCCTGATGGCGACCTTTGAATTCCTGCATCATCTGGTCGCGTTCGCTGTCACGGATGCCCTGACGGATGATGTTTCTTGCGGTCTGCGCTGCCACACGGCCAAACTGTTTCGTATCGAGACGGTGGCGTACAAAGCCGCCAATCTCCGCGCGCGGGTCGTACCGCTTGACGATCTCAAGTGCAATCTCGCGGTTCGGGTTTTCCACTTCTTCTACAATCTCCTTGCGCAGGAACACGTCAAACTTGCCGCTTTCCGGATCCATGTCGATGACAACGTCCTCGTTGCCGTAGCTGTTTTTGCAGGCGGTGGCAATGGCCTTCTTAATCTTATCGATCATGAAATCGACCGGGATGCCTTTTTCCGCTTCGAGGAGCTTCAGAGCCTCAAACAGTTCCTTGCCGTCATTGTTCACTTCTTTTTTCTGCGCTGCTTTTCTTGCCATTTTTCAAATTACCTGCCTTCCGGTATTATTCTTTCAAATTTTTGTATTATAAACGGGAGCCTTCCCGGATCAGTCATAATCTTCGATGAGGTTGACGCTGGCACATTCTTTTCTGGTGAACGTGACCG
>CAKUBN010000001.1 GCA_934643185.1 uncultured Eubacteriales bacterium | reverse complement strand
CTTCAACCAAAACTGGGGCTAAGATGAAACCAATTTTCTACCGCTGGGTGTCCAACTTGAACTTGCAATTTGCGAAATTAAAATTGTTCGTGATTTTTTAACAAATGTATAGTATAGTTGTTAGAAAGAGAATGCGGGCGGATAAATGCGCGATTTTGATGCCCAAAATGAAAAAGAGGTAGAATTTGCATGGCAAAGAAACAGTTTAAAGCGGAGTCTAAAAGACTTCTTGATCTCATGATCAACTCCATTTATACCCATAAGGAGATTTTCCTGCGCGAGCTGATCTCCAACGCGAGCGACGCGATCGATAAGCTCTACTATAAATCCCTGGCGGACGGCGCTACGGGACTTAACCGCGATGACTTCCAGATCTTCCTTGCGGCGGATAAGGAAAGCCGCACGCTGCGCATCCGCGATAATGGCATCGGCATGACGCAGGAGGAACTCGACCAGAACCTCGGCGTCATCGCAAAGAGCGGCTCGCTGAAGTTTAAGTCCGAAAATGAGAAGAACGAGGATATCGATATCATCGGTCAGTTCGGCGTGGGCTTCTATTCTGCGTTTATGGTCAGCGACCACGTGCGCGTGGAATCGAAGGCGTATGGCGCAGAGCAGGCGTACTGCTGGGAATCTGACGGCGCGGACGGCTACACCATCCGTGAGTGCGAAAAGGCCGACCACGGCACGGAGATCATCCTGCACATTAAGGACGATACCGAGGAAGAGAAGTACAGCGAGTTCCTCGATACATACCGCATCCGCTCGCTCGTGAAGAAGTATTCCGATTACATCCGCTACCCGATCCGCATGGAGGTCGAGAAGACCCGTGCGAAGGAGGGCGCGGAAAACGAATATGAGCACTACTTTGAGGTGGAGACCCTCAACAGCATGGTGCCGCTGTGGAAGAAGAACAAAAACGAGATCACGGCGGAGGAATACAACAGCTTCTATAAGGAGAAGTTCTACGATTGGCAGGACCCGCTGAAGGTCATCCACACCTCCGCAGAGGGCACGGCAACGTATAACGCACTGCTGTTCATCCCGGCGAAAGCGCCGATGGATTACTATTCCAGAGACTACGAAAAGGGGTTGCAGCTGTACGCTTCCGGCGTGCTCATCATGGAAAAGTGCGCGGATCTGCTGCCGGATTACTTCGGCTTTGTGAAGGGCCTTGTGGATTCGCAGGATCTGTCGCTGAACATCTCCCGTGAAATGCTGCAGCATGACCGTCAGTTAAAGCTCATCGCGACGCGCATTGAAAAGAAGATCGCGTCGGAGCTCAAATCCATGCTGGAGCATGACAGAGAGAACTACGAGAAGTTCTTTGAGAGCTTTGGCCTCAGACTGAAGTTCGGCATGTACGAGAACTACGGCATCAATAAGGATAAGCTGAAGGACCTCGTGCTGTTCCGCTCCTCTGCGGGCAAGATGCGCACCTTAAAAGAGTACGTCAATGACATGAAGGAAGACCAGACCTGCATCTACTATGCAGCGGGCGAGACCCCGGAGCGCATTGCGCACCTGCCGCAGACCGAGGCCGTGCTCGACCGCGGCTACGAGGTGCTGTACCTTACGGACGACGTGGACGAATTTGCACTGATGGTCTTGCAGGAATACGAAGGCAAGAGCTTTAAGAACGTCGCGGCAGAGGACGCACGCGTGCAGACCGAAGAAGAGAAGCAGGCGGCCGAAAAGCAGGCGGAAGAGAACAAGTCCTTGATCGAAAAGATGAAGAATATTCTCGGCGAGCGCGTGAAGGACGTGCGCGTTTCCGCATCACTTAAGAATCACCCGGTGTGTATCACGACGGACGGCGCGATCTCCATGGAGATGGAAAAAGTGCTCAACTCCATGCCGGGCGCAGAGCAGAAGGTGAAGGCGGAGCAGATTTTTGAGCTGAACGCCGAGCACCCGGTGTTTGAGGTGCTGCGCCGCTATGAAAACGATGAGGACAAGCTGAAAAAGTACACCGAGGTGCTGTACGACCAGGCTTTGCTCATTGAGGGCCGCTCCATTGAAGACCCGGTAGCCTACGCGAATAACGTCGCAGAGCTGCTTGCACAGTAAAAAATACCCCCATTAGGAGGACGGGCTATGAAGCCAAAAAGAAAACGGGACTTTACCGGCATGTTCATCATGGCGGTGCTGCTGAGCTTTATTCTGCCGCTCGGCTACCTTGTGGTGCGCATTGTATCGTACGGCGGCGGGGCGGAGGAAGTGCGCAGCCGCGAAGACTATGTGCTGATGCTTTTGCAGTGCCTTTTGGGCATTGCCGCCATTGTGCTGCCGCTGCGGCTTATCCGGCAGAAAACGCTGCAGATCCCACGCGTGATGTTGATTTTGTACATTGCGTTTTTGTACTGCGCGATCTTCCTCGGCGAGGTGCGGAGCTTTTACTACACCGTGCCGCACTGGGACACGATCTTGCACACGATGAGCGGCGCGATGCTGGGCGCGCTCGGCTTTTCTATGATCGCGATTTTCAACAATGCGGAGCGCATACCGCTCAATCTTTCGCCGGTGTTCATCGCAGTGTTTGCGTTTTGCTTTGCACTTGCGATGGGCGCGGTGTGGGAAATTTACGAATTCACGATGGATTCCGTTTTCGGCACCAATATGCAGAAATTCATGCTGGATGACGGCACGGCGCTTATCGGGCAGGCGGCGCTTCGCGACACGATGAAGGACATCATTGTGGACGCCATCGGCGCGCTGGTGATGAGCACCATCGGCTATATTCCGCTCAAGTACAAAAAGGGCTGGGTGGAAAAGCTGATGATCCGTTTTCATATGAAAAAGCCCGAAAAGAAAACTGGGAAAACCAAAGAGGGAAAGGATGAGTGAGCATGAACGATAACCGGAACTACACGCCCGGCGCACAGCCTGCGACGCAGCCGCTTTATAACGGGCAGCCAGTATACACTGCGCCGCAGGAGCCCGCGCCGGTGCAGAACCCGACGCCGGTGTATACATATCCGCCGCAAAGCGGAAGCGGCGCGCCGGTTTATGCACAGCCTGTGCAGCAGCCGGTGTATTACGCGCCGGTGCAGCCGCCGAAATGGGCAGACCCCATGCGTTTGGAGCAAAAAGAGCTGCGCCGCGCGGCCTCCCGTCTTTCGTTTGCGACCATGACCTCTTTGCCGATACAGGTTTTGTGGACGACGCTTGCGACGCTGATCTTAACGGTGTGCGGCGTGAATCTGATGGGAGCGAACACCATTGGCGGCTTCCCGCCGACGGCGTATTACCTTATCTCTTCCATTGCGTCGTTCTTATCCATTGTGCTGCCGTTCTCGTTTTTCCTGTTCTTTGGGAAAAGAAGACTTTCGGACACGGTGCTGGTGGAGAAAAACGGCGTGCTGAACAGCGTTTTGCTCGTCTTTGCGGGCCTTGCCGTCAGCGTTTTGATGAACATTCCCGCAAACCTTATCTCGCAGCTTTTGGAGGGTGCGGGGCTGAACGGCGACGCGAACACGGCAGACCTTCTGGCGCTGACGCCCGTGCAGGCGCTGACAATGTTCGTTTCGGTCGTGCTCGTCGCGCCCGTGACGGAGGAATTTGCGTTCCGCAGTGTGACGACAGCCGTGATGCGCCGCTGGGGCGACTGGCCCGCGGTGTTCTTTTCCGCCATTATTTTCGGCATGGCGCATTACAGCATTCAGTCCTTGCCCGTGGTGCTTACGGCGGGCTTTGTGATGGCGCTTTTGTACGTGCGCACCCGCAACATTTGGGTGAACATTTTCGTGCATATGCTCAATAACCTGCTTGCGACGCTGCCCATCGCCCTTGAGGGGCTTGTGGGTACGGACGCGGCGAATATTGCGGGCAACCTGCTGACGTATATCGTGTATGGTCTCGGCCTTGTTTCTATCGTGATTTTGCTTGTGCGCAATTTCACGGGACACAAGGTGTTCCGCACGCCCATGCAGCGCGGTGTGCCGGTGCGCCATAAAGCACTGTGGATGTTCGTGAACCCCGGCTTTATCTGCTACTTTGTGCTGTTTGTGGTCATGTGCATCGTGACGCTGTATTCGTAAGGTGACGTATGCCGTATAATGCCATGAAAAACCGCGCGTTTGTGCCGGAGGAAAAGTTTATGCGCGAGGCGCTTTCGCTTGCGGAAGAAGCTTTTTCGGCGGGCGAAGTGCCGGTGGGCGCCGTCGTTGTGAAGGACGGCGCGGTCATCGGGCGCGGACGCAACCGACGGGAGGAGCACCAAAGCGTGCTTGGCCACGCGGAATTGGAAGCCATGGAGCAGGCCGCAAAGGCGCTTGGCTCTTGGCGGTTGACCGGCTGTACGCTGTATGTGACGCTGGAGCCGTGTCCCATGTGTGCGGGCGCGACGGTAAACGCCCGCGTGGACCGCATCGTGTTCGGCACGGAAGACGAAGCTATGGGTGCGTGCGGCACGGCTGTGTCGGTGACGTCGCTCAAAAATGCCTTTAAACCCGAATTATACCGCGGATTGCTGTGTGAAGAATGCACGGCAATCCTGCGCCGGTTCTTCAAAGCCAGACGCGCGGAACGAACCGAAAAATAAAAGACCCGCATTGCAAACGGAATTTCCGGCTGCAATGCGGGTTTTTGCGTATGATTTTAAAATTATGTAAACTAAAACTCCGGGATGATGGAGCGGACGAGGGGGCGGAGGCCGGTGCCGGGGTTCTCCTGCTGGCGGTAGATCTGCCCGTCGTAGGCGGGGAGGTTGTTGCCCTCCACCAAAACGGGACCGGTGGGGGTGATGCCCACATCCCAGCCGACGTACCGCATGTCGGGGCGGATCTTCGCGGCTTTTTTGCACAGCGCAATCGCTTCATCAAAATATGGCACGCGGAAGTTTATGAATGGCGTGCAGGTATCGGGGTGCATGTCGAAATACATGCCGGTTTTATCGGACATAGCGGGGCGGCGGATGACACCATCGTCGCAGATGAGCGCGTTGAGCCCGCCGCTTGTGGTGTTATCTACAAATGAGCCGTGGCGGCCCGTGCGCACAAAGCTGTACAGCACATGCACGTCGCCTTTGTCATCTGTTAAGGTGCAGACGCGCAGGGTGTTGAGCGAATACGGATACAGCGCGCTCATTTCCGGGTGCTGCTGTAAGGCTTCTTCCACGAGCAGTAAGCCGTTTTGCACCCAGTTTTCGCGCAGCTTTTTCACGGCCTCTCGGTCGTTTAAATCGGTCCCGGCGCTGTCAAAGCGTTTGACCCCCAGACCGCCGAAGCTTTCCGGCTCTTTTAAAAACACCACGGGGTGGTGGCGCAGAAAATCGGCAAGCGCGTCCGCACCGGCTTCATTGAGGTCTAAAAATGACCGTCCGAGGTACGGCGCAAACGTGCGGCAGAACAGCAGCTTGTTTTCAAAATAGGGGCGGTCTTCAGGGCTGTTTACCATGCGGGTCAAGCGCCAGTTATCCTGCATGGTGAAGAATGTGTTTCTCGCCTTTGCGCCGTGGATGTGCGCAAAACCGAAAATGTGGTAATCGTAAAATCCCACGTTATACCGCAAAATGCAGTACAGCATATCCGCCATGATGACGGGTGTGGGCGTTTTGGTCTCCTTTTTGACGTCGCGAACATACACCATCATGCGCTTTGCGTCAAAACCGCGAATGCGGCGCAGTAAAAGCTCCAGCTTCAGCATTTCTTAAAATCTCCTTACGAAATTCTTACAATTTTAAATAAAATACGAGAAAAATTTTTGTCGATTTTATTATAGCATAAACCTGTTTAAAAGGAAAGAAAAAGATTTGCAAATTATTTTGGCGGATGCTTTTGCAAAGCGAAAACCCCGCTGCGTTTGGCGGGTGGTCGTAAAACAGTTAAAGCCAAGCTGTAGATGCAGCTTGGCTTTTATCATTGTTCGCACTACATGGCAGAATGCGAAGTATAGAAGTGCGCCCTTTATCAGTTAGACAAATTGGAATTTATCAACCAAACGGACATTTTGATTTCAAAAACATTTCTTTATCCATATAAAAACCTAATCCGCCATCCTCGTAAATTTCATTATGACACATACCAGCTTTCTCCATAACCCTAAAAGATGCCCGATTATCTTTTGCACAACCGCCTGACACCATATCATACTGCATATCTTCAAATGCAAACCGCAACAATTCCGCAGCACATTGTGTTGCATAACCTCTGCATCGAAATTCTTCAGCAATTATGTAAAACAGAACGATTTCGTTTGGTGAAACCTGTCCATCCAAGCCGCACCACCCAATCAATGTCTTGGGTTCATCTTTTCGGAAAACACCTAAGCACAAGTGACAAATTGCCTTCACTCGATTTTTACTATGACGCTGTTCCATTTTTTCTAAAACTTTACGCGCATCCTCCAGTGAGATTTTCTCGGGGTGTTTCCACATTCTTGCGATTTCTTCAATATCACTTTCTGTTACAGGGCGAAGAATCAAATCATTGGTTAATAGCTCCATAGGTATCTGCTCCTTATCGTTTTATATACCGATTTAACTCCTGTGCAATTCTCTGGACAGGTTTGTTGTCCGTGTTTATGACAATATCCGTGGGATAGGGCGGCAAATGCAACCAGTGAAAGTTGGTATTTCCTTGGTCGCCTCTTTTGCTGTGGCGCTTGGTTAATGTTTCTTCCGAACAGGTAAGAGTAAAGCCAATTACTTCATAGTCTGTTGCTGTGATATCTTTCAGTATATTCTCCCTAATCTTGTTATCGGTCAGCACGACTGAAGCGAAAAACACATAATCAAATCCCGAGGTTAGATAATTACTCAGTACAAAGGACATGCTTTTATCCCCGTTGCGAAGTCGTTTGTCCTTTACCGAAAAAGGATTTACGCACCAGCACCAATCTCCGTCAAGATATGCGCTATTATCATAATGTTCAAACAGATACTTACCAACTGTGGTTTTGCCAACACAGGGAGAGCCACTCAGCAGAATTAGTTTTTTCATATGATTCCTCACGTAAATTCAAGTTTATCTATATGAGTTATTTTATCATGTGACAGCAATATATACAAGAACAGTTCCGGTAGAATTACCTGTCGGGACTGAAACTGTTTTACGAACACCCGGCATTAAACAGCGGGGTGTAATTAGGAATGATTTATGAATTATGGAGTTTTATGCTTCTTCGGACTCTTCCTTTTTCGGGGACACAGTGATGCGCACGCGGGTGGCACGCTGGTACTCTGTTTCTTCTACAACGACATGCAGGTTTTCAAAATCAAAGCAGTCGCCCTTTTCGGGGATGCGATCGAGCTGCTCGATGACCCAACCGTTGATGGTGGAGGCTTCGGAATCGGACTTCAAATGGAAGTATTCAAGAAGCTCATCAAGGTTGGTGGAGCAATCGACAAGGTATTCGTTGTCGCTGACCTTTTGAAACGCTTCCACCACTTCGTCGTGTTCGTCCCAGATCTCGCCGACAAGCTCTTCGATGATGTCTTCCAGCGTGACGATGCCCTCGGTGCCGCCGAACTCATCCACGATGACGGCAAGGTGCGATTTGTTCTGCTGCAAAAGCTTTAAAAGCGCGGAAATTTTCATCGAAGGCGGGATGAACTCCACGGGCTTGATGATCTGCTTCACCGCGTTGCCGTCGCGCAGCACGAGGTTATGGAAATCTTTCTCATTGATAATGCCGACGATGCTGTCAATCGTCTCCTCATACACCGGCAGGCGCGAAAAGCCTGTTTCCGTAAAGAGGTCGGCGATTTCCTGCACGGTGCTCGTCTTATCCACGGCTTCCACGTCTACGCGCGGCGTCATGATATCGATGGCTTCAAGGTCGTCGAACTCGATGACATTGTGGATAAGCTCGCTTTCGTTTTCGTTGATACCGCCGTCGTGCTCGGCTTCCTCCACGATGGTGAGCAGTTCGCTTTCCGAAATGGTACGGTCGTTAGAGACCTTTACGAATTTTTTCACCAGCTTTTTGATGCCCACAAGACATACGTTAATGGGCTTGAAGACGTAAATGAGCACGTTGATGATGGGCGCGGAAAACATAGCGAACGCTTCCGGGGCCTCTTTTGCGATGCTTTTCGGCGTGACCTCGCCGAAAATGAGCACGATGATCGTCATGGCGATGGTGGAAACGGTGGGACCGTTGTCGCCGAATGCTTTGATAAACAAAACGGTGGCGAGAGAAGACGCACTGATGTTGACGATGTTGTTTCCCACCAGAACGGAGGAGATGAGCTCGTCGTAATTATCCACGAGCTTATAGGCGAGCTTTGCGCGCTTGTTGCCGTTATCGGCCAAGGTTTTGAGCCGGATACGGCTGAGCGACGAAAACGCCGTTTCCGTGGCGGAGAAATAGGCGGACAAAACGATCAGAACGATCAACGCTATGATCAACCCTGTACTGTGACTGTCCATCTGAGAAAAAATAACCTGTCTTTCCTACAAAAAATTTGCCGCAGCCATATGCCGCTTGGCATGTATGATAATATCGTATATTACCACAATGCGCGAAAAAAAGCAAATCGAAAACCTGTAAATTTTTTGAAAACGCAAAAAGCGCAGGAGCTTTTCAAAACTTCCGCACCTTTTATATTTCCATTATAGCATAAAGCTGTGGGCGAAAACTATGGAAGAAACCGCCAAAACATCAGGGCGGCGGTTGGTGCAAATGTTATTTTACGCGGTGTGGGTCCGTTTTTCGTAAAAGCACGTTGTTTTCTGCGCTGTTTTCTGTATAATAAGAAATGAAAACACAAGCTGTGCGGCGGAAAACGCTGCGGCTTTGAAACGATAAATCAGACACGAAAAAGGAGAACCTTATGAATTATACGGAAAACGTAATCGTGCCGGAGCGCACGCTTTTGGTCTCGCTGGACACGGGCGAGTATGACGCGGAGGAATCGCTGCGCGAGCTGTGGGAGCTTGCGAAAAGCGGCGGCGCAGAGCCCATTGTAACCATGATGCAGAAGCGTCCGTCCCCCGAGACCGCAACGTGCGTGGGCAGCGGCATGGTGGAGGAGATCAAAAATTTCTGCGAGAACAACGAGATTGAGCTCATTATTTTTGACCGCGAGCTGACCCCGACGCAGATCCGCAACCTTGAAAACGCGACGGACGTGCGCGTTGTAGACCGCACGATGCTCATTCTCGATATTTTTGCGCAGCGCGCGCAGAGCCGCGCGGGTAAGGTGCAGGTGGAAGCGGCGCAGCTGAAATACCTTCTGCCGCGTTTGACCGGCAAGGGCACGGCGCTTTCGCGCCTCGGTGGCGGCATCGGCACGCGCGGCCCGGGTGAAACGAAGCTGGAAACGGACCGTCGGCACATTCGCCGCAGAATTGAAGCGCTGCGTGAGCAGCTGAAGAAAATCGAAGTCGGCCGCCACGAGACGCAGCGCCGCCGCGAAAAGGACGGCACGGTGACGGTGGCGCTTGTCGGCTACACGAACGCGGGCAAATCGACGCTGATGAATTTGCTGACGCAGGCGGGCGTTTTGGCGGAGGATAAGCTTTTTGCGACGCTGGACCCCACGGCGCGCGCGTTAAAGCTGCCCGGCGGCAAGACCGTTATGCTCATCGACACGGTCGGCCTTGTGCGCCGCCTGCCGCACCATTTGGTGGAGGCGTTCCGCTCTACGCTGGAGCAGGCCGCGACAGCGGACATCATTTTGAACGTGTGCGATGCTTCGAGCCCCGAGGCACGCACGCATTTGGACGTGACGAATGAGATTTTGCAGAGCCTCGGCTGCGGAGACCGCCCGGTGATCCCGGTGCTCAATAAATGGGACCTTGTGGGCGACGCGGACAGCGCGCTGCATTTGACGGGCGCGGTGCGCATCAGCGCGCTGAAAAACGAGGGCATCCCGGCGCTTTTGCAGGCGATCGAAGACAATCTGCCGGTAAAGCCTGTAGACGTGACGGCGCTGCTGCCGTTTGCAAAGACGGGCATTGCGGCGCAGCTTAGAAAAGCGGGCGCGCTCGTTTCCGAAGAATACGTGGCGGAGGGGCTTTATATTCACGCCCGCGTAGAGCCGCGCGAAATGGCGCTTGTAAAGCCCTATATCGTAGAAAACGATTCCGAAAACGAAAATGTATAAAGTGGCGTATACAAATGTATAATATGCACTTTATTCATTCGAAAATGTATATTTTTGAAGACGGAAAGTTTAAAAACGTGCGAGGCTAAATTTGCAAAATCCGCATGAAATCTGGCTTTTCTGAAAATTTTCAAAAAAGATGAATAAATATTCAGGAAAAGGGTTGATTTTTCCAGAAAACGGTGTATAATAATGACCGTTGAAACAAATAATTCTCCGCCGCACGATGACGGCGGTTTATGAAAAAAGGAAGGGTTACATCATGGCAAAGGCAAAGAAGGATATTAAAAAGGTCGTTCTGGCGTACTCCGGTGGTCTGGATACCTCCATCATCATCCCGTGGCTGAAGGAAAACTACAATAACTGCGAAGTCATCGCGGTTTCCGGCGACGTGGGTCAGGGCACAGAGCTCGACGGTCTGGAAGAAAAAGCACTGAAGACCGGCGCATCCAAGCTCTACATCGAAGACCTTAAGGAAGACTTTATTCAGGAATATGTTTATCCCACCGTACAGGCAGGCGCAGTTTATGAGAACAAGTACCTGCTCGGCACATCCTTTGCCCGTCCGATCATCGCAAAGCGTATCGTTGAAATTGCTAAGGCCGAGGGCGCAGACGCCATCTGCCACGGCTGCACCGGCAAGGGCAACGACCAGGTCCGTTTCGAGCTGACCATTAAGGCGTTCGCTCCGGAAATGACCATCATTGCTCCGTGGAGAGAGTGGAGCATTAAATCGAGAGAAGAAGAGATCGAGTATGCGGAGGCACACAACATTCCGCTGAAGATCAACCGTGAAACAAACTATTCCAAGGATAAGAACATCTGGCATCTGTCCCACGAGGGTCTTGACCTTGAGGATCCGGCAAACGAGCCGCAGTACAACCACCCGGGCTTCCTTGAGCTCGGCGTTTCCCCGGAGCAGGCCCCGGACGAGCCGACCTATGTGACGATCCACTTTGAAAAGGGCAAGCCGACCGCCATCAACGGCAAGGAAATGAACGGCGTAGAGGTTGTAACGACGCTCAACGAGCTCGGCGGCAAGAACGGCGTAGGCCTTGCAGACATCGTAGAGAACAGACTTGTCGGCATGAAGAGCCGAGGCGTTTATGAGACCCCGGGCGGTGCGATCCTTTACCACGCACACAATAAGCTTGAGGAGCTGTGCCTTGACAGAGACACGTTCCACTACAAGCAGCAGGTTGGCCTGAAGTTTGCAGAGCTTGTTTACTACGGCCAGTGGTTCACCCCGCTGCGCGAGGCGCTTTCCGCATTCGTAGATTCCACTCAGCAGACCGTCACCGGCGACGTCAAGCTGAAGCTCTACAAGGGCAACATCATTGACGCAGGCGTCACCTCTCCGTACAGCCTGTATGACCCGGAGATCGCAACGTTCGATGAGGATGAAGTTTACAACCAGGCGGATGCAAACGGCTTCATCAATCTGTTCGGCCTGCCGATCAAGGTTTATGCACACATGAAGGCAAAGACCGAAAATAAGTAATCAAAAAGTAGATTTAGGGTAGGCATTTATCTGCCTGCCCTTTTCTGCCATAAACGGGAAGGGAAAAATTCAGCCATGAAATTATGGAAAGGCCGCTTCCAGAAGGAAGCAGACCCGAAGACGAACGACTTTAACTCGTCTATTTCTATCGACAGCCGCATGTACAAAGAGGACATTGAGGGCAGCATTGCGCACGCCACGATGCTCGGCGCGGCCGGTATTATCGACAAAAGCGAAAGCGAAAAGATCTGCGCGGAGCTTGAGAAAATTGAAAAGGACATCGAGACGGGCGCACTGCACATTGACCCCGATGCCGAAGATATTCACACGTTCATCGAGGGCGAGCTGACGGCACGCATCGGCGACGCGGGCAAGAGATTACATACCGCCCGCAGCCGCAACGACCAGGTGGCACTGGACATTCGACTGACGCTGCGCAAGGAATGCGCGGGGCTTATTGACCAGTTAAAAGAGCTCATCAACGTATTGTGCGATCAGGCGGAGGAATACGCCGACACCGTTATGCCGGGCTACACGCACTTGCAGCGCGCACAGCCTATCACGTTCGGGCATCATTTGATGGCGTACGCGGAAATGTTCCTGCGCGACATCGGCCGTATGCAGGATGCGTTAAAGCGTATGGACGTTTGCCCGCTCGGCTCCGGCGCTTTGGCCGGAACGACGTATCCGCTCGACCGTGATTTGACGGCGAAGCTGCTCGGCTTCTCCGGCGTGAGCCGCAACAGCCTCGACGGCGTTGCCGACCGCGATTTCTGCGCGGAAATCGCCGCGGCGATTTCGCTTGCGATGGTGCATCTTTCGAGATTTTCCGAGGAGATCATTCTTTGGTGCTCGTGGGAGTTTAAATTCATCGAGCTGGACGACGCGTTTTCCACCGGCTCCAGCATCATGCCGCAGAAGAAGAACCCGGATATTACGGAGCTTATCCGCGGCAAAAGCGGCCGCGTGTTCGGCGACCTGATGGCGCTTTTGACCATGATGAAGGGTCTGCCGCTCGCGTACAACAAGGACATGCAGGAGGACAAGGAAGCCGTGTTTGACGCGGTGGATACCCTGCGCCTGTGCCTGACGCCGTTTATCCCGATGCTGAAAACAATGCGCGTTTTAAAAGAGAATATGCGCGCCGCAGCGGCAAAGGGCTTCATCAATGCAACGGATTGCGCGGATTATCTGGTGGCTTCAAAGGGCCTGCCGTTCCGCGATGCGTATAAGATTACGGGCGAGCTTGTCGCCTTGTGCATCGAGCGCGGCCTGACGCTGGAGACGCTGCCGATCGACGAATACAAAAAGGTCTGTAATGCGTTCGACGAGGGCGTGTACGAGGCCATCAACCTTGAAAAATGCGTGCGCGACCGCAAGGTCAAGGGTGCGCCGTGCCCGGAGAACGTCCGCGCGGCGGCAAAAGAAGTGCGCACGATCGTAAACGGGCTATAAATTCAATTTTACCTTTGTTGGGGGTATCAAAATGGAAAAGATTAAGGTCGGCGTCGTGGGCGCCACCGGTTATGCGGGCGCGGAGATCTGCCGCCTGATTGCGGGGCATCCCGCAGCGGAGCTTGCGGCCATCAGCTCTGTAAGCTTTGAGGGACAGGCTTTGTCGGACGTTTACCCGGCATACCGCGAAATGTGCGACCTCACCTGCACCACGCAGGAAGCGGTTGTGGAAAAAAGCGATGTCATCTTTGCCGCTTTGCCGCACGGCCTTTCGCAGGAGCTTGCTGCGGAGTGTGACAAAAAAGGCAAGGCGTTCATCGACCTCGGCGCGGACTTCCGCTTAAAGAGCGAGGAAGAATACACCGAGTGGTACGGCGGCACATTTACGGATAAGGCGCTGCACGAAAAAGCCGTGTACGGTCTGCCGGAGCTGTTCCGCGAGGAAATTAAGAAGACGAAGCTCGTTGCAAACCCGGGCTGCTACACCACGGCGGTGCCGCTGGCACTTGTGCCGGCGCTGGAAAAGGGCTATATCGAAACGACCGGTATCATCGCAAATTGCGCGTCCGGCGTGACCGGCGCGGGCAGAAAGCCGGCGCAGAACAGCCACTACCCGGAGCTGAATGAGGGTATGTCCGCGTATAAAGTCGCGTGCCACCGCCATACGCCGGAAATCGAGCAGACGCTTTCCAAAATTTCGGGTGAGAAAATGCACATCACGTTCGTGCCGCATCTGCTGCCGGTGAACCGCGGCATTTTAGCGACATGCTATGCAAAACTCAAGCCGGGCGTTACGGAGGAAATGCTTCGCGCGGCGTATGAGGAAAGATACGGCAAAGAGCCGTTTGTGCGGTTGCTGCCAAAGGGCAAGAGCGCCGATATTCACAACATCAAGTACACGAATTTCTGCGACGTGTCCATCTTTACGGACCCGCGCACCGGCACGTTCATCGCCATCAGCGCTATCGATAACATGGTGAAGGGCGCGGCAGGGCAGGCCATTCAGAACATGAACATTCTGTTCGGTCTGGACGAGACCTGCGGCTTAAAGCTCGTTCCGCCGGCATTCTAAAAGAGTACGAAATTAAAGGAAAGAGATTTTATATAAGGAGCAATTCAGTATGCAGTTTATCGAAGGCGGCGTCACCGCGGCCAAGGGCTTTTTAGCCGGCGGCATCCACTGCGGCATCCGTAAAAATAAGTCCAAAGCCGATCTGGCTATGATTTTCAGCAAAACACCGTGTGCGGCGGCAGGCGTTTACACGCAGAACCTTGTAAAGGGTGCGCCGATTCTTGTCACACGCAAAAATATCGCGGACGGCCGCGCACAGGCGGTCATCTGCAACAGCGGCAACGCCAACACCTGCAACGCAGACGGCGAAAAGAAAGCGTGGCGCATGTGCGAAATCGCGGGCGAAGCGCTCGGCATTGACCCGCACGATGTCATCGTCGCGTCTACGGGCGTTATCGGGCAGATTTTGCCGATCGCGCCGATTGAGAATGCAGCCCCGGCGTTGGCGGCACTGCTGAACGAAAACGGTTCCAACATGGCGGCAAAGGCCATCATGACGACCGACACCATCGAAAAAGAGTGCGCCGTAAAGATTACGCTCGGCGACAAAGAGGTGTGCATCGGCGGCATCTCCAAGGGCTCCGGCATGATCCACCCGAACATGGCGACGATGCTGTGCTTTGTCACGACGGACTGCGCCATTTCCGTGCCGATGCTGCAAAAGGCCATTAAGGCGGCGGCAGACACCACATTCAACATGATCAGCGTGGACGGCGATACCTCCACAAACGACACGCTTGCCATTATGGCGAACGGCGAGGCGGAAAACGAGGAGATCACCGAAGAAAACGAAGCGTACAAGACGTTTCTTGAGGCGCTGACGGCGGTTTGCAGAAAGCTTTCCATGATGATGGCGGGCGACGGCGAGGGCGCAACGAAGCTGCTTATCTGTAAGACGACCGGCGCGAAGGACTGGGAGACGGCGAAGACGGTTGCAAAGTCCGTCATCTGCTCCTCTCTGCTCAAGGCTGCCATGTTCGGCGAAGACGCCAACTGGGGCCGCGTGCTGTGCGCCATCGGTTATGCCGGCGCGGATATCGACATCAACAAGGTGGACGTGTCCTTTAAGAGCGCGTACGGGCAGGTAGATGTCTGCGTGAACGGTGCGGGCATCAACTTCAGCGAGGAAGAAGCCGCAAAGGTGCTGCATGAAAAGGAAATTACCATTTTGGTGGAGCTCAACAGCGGCGACGCGGAGGCGGAAGCCTTCGGCTGCGACCTCACCTATGACTATGTGAAAATCAACGGAGATTACAGAACATGAGTGAAGAAAAGAAGATCGGCATCTCGAACAGCGACCGCGCCCATGTGCTCGTGCAGGCGATGCCGTATATCAAAAAGTGGGCGGGCGAGACCATCGTCGTCAAATACGGCGGCAATGCTATGATTAACCCGGAGCTGAAAGAAGCCGTGATGAACGATATTGTGCTGATGCAGCTCGTCGGCGTGAATGTCGTGCTGGTGCACGGCGGCGGCCCGGAGATCAGCGGCATGCTGAAAAAGATCGGCAAGGAAAGCCGCTTTGTCGGCGGTATGCGCTACACCGACGCGGAGACGATGGACATTGTGCAGCAGGTGTTGGCAGGCAAAGTCAATAAAGACCTCGTACAGCTTTTGGAAAACACCGGCGGCAAGGCGGTCGGCCTGTGCGGCCTTGACGGTTCCATGCTGAAGGCGGATAAGCTGCCCGCAGCCGAAGACCTCGGCTTTGTGGGCGAGATCCGCGAAGTGAACACGAAGATCGTCGAAGACGCCATTGCTTCCGGCTACACGCCGGTCATTTCCACTGTGGCGGCGGGCTACCACGGCGAGGTGTACAACATCAATGCAGACGTGGCGGCGGCGCGCATTGCGGCGGAGCTCGGCGCACGCAAGCTCATTTTGATGACGGATATTGTCGGCCTGCTGCGCGACAAGGACGACGAAAGCACGCTCATCCCGGTCGTGAACGTCAGCGACGTGCCGAAATTAAAGCGCGACGGCATCATCAGCGGCGGCATGATTCCGAAGATCGACTGCTGCGTGGAGGCTGTGCGCCGCGGCGTAGAGCGCGCGCATATCATCGACGGCAGAACGCCGCATTCCATTCTGGTCGAGCTCTTCACCGATGAAGGCATCGGCACAATGTTCTACTAATAAAAGGATAAAACGCATGACACATAAAGAACGCATGGAGCAGGGGCTCGTTTACGACCCCGGCGCTCCCGAGCTTGCAGCCGACCAGTCGGTCTACATGGAAAAGCTGTGGGAATTTAACCAACTGCGCCCGTCCGAGCAGGACAAAAAGCAGAAGTACATGAAGGAAACGTTTGCGGAATGCGGCGAAGGGTGTTACATTGAACTGCCCTTCCACGCCAACTGGGGCGGCAAAAAGCTGCACTTTGGCAATTACGTTTACGCGAATTTCAACTTTACCATTGTGGACGACGAAGACATTTACGTCGGCGACCGGGTGATGTTCGGCCCGAACGTCACGATCGCGACGGCGAACCACCCGATAGAGCCCTCGCTGCGCGCAAAGGGCATGCAGTATAACAAAAAGGTCTACATCGGCGAAAATGTGTGGGTCGGCGCAGGCGTTACCATCGTGCCCGGCGTGAAGATCGGCAAAAATTCGGTCATCGGCGCGGGCAGCATTGTGGTCAAGGACATCCCGGAAAACGTGGTCGCCGTGGGCAACCCGTGCCGCGTGCTGCGCGAGATCAGCGAGCACGACAGGGAATATTTCTACCGCAACGAAAAGATCGACTGGGAAAATTTGAAGTGATTTTTTATCGGGCAAAATTCCGAAACAAACATAGAGGTTTTTAGATATGAGCTTTGAAACCATCAAAAAACAGGAGCAGGACTATATCCTCCATTCCTACGGCCGCGTGGATGTGGCGCTCAGCCACGGCAAAAACGCTGAGGCGTGGGACGTGGAAGGCAAGCATTACTATGATTTTACCTCCGGCATCGGCGTGAATGCGCTGGGTTACAGCGATGAGGGCTGGGTGAAGGCCGTCACCGAGCAGGCGGGCAAGATCCAGCACATGTCGAACTACTATTACTGCGACAAAAACACGCAGCTTGCGGAGCTGCTTGCAAAAAACAGCGGCCTTTGCCGTTCGTTCTTCTGCAACAGCGGCGCGGAGGCAAACGAGTGCGCCATTAAGATCGCCCGTAAGTACGGCGAAAAGAAGCACGCGTATAAGGTTATCACACTGGAAAATTCCTTCCACGGCAGAACGCTCACCACACTGGCAGCAACGGGTCAGGACGGCTTTCATCAGCTTTTCACCCCGCTGACCGAGGGCTTTGTGTACGCAAAGGGCAACGACGTGGAAGACCTGAAAGCGAAGCTCGCTGACCCCGAGGTCTGCGCCGTGCTGCTTGAAAGCGTGCAGGGCGAAGGCGGCGTGGTGCCGATGGAGGAAGACTATTTGAAGGCCGTGCGCGAGCTGTGCACGGAGCATGACGTGCTGATGATGCTTGACGAAGTGCAGACGGGCATCGGCCGCACGGGCTACTTCTTCAGCTACCAGCGCGCGGGCATTCTGCCGGACGTTGTAACGGCGGCAAAGGGCCTTGGCGGCGGTTTGCCGATCGGCGTGTGCATTGCGGGCGAGAAAGTAAAAGACGTTTTTGCCCCCGGCATGAACGGCTCCACGTTCGGTGCAAACCCCGTGGTGTGTGCCGGCGCGGTGGAGGTCGTCTCCCGCGTATCCAAGCCGGAATTTTTGAAAGAAGTGCAGGAAAAGGGCGAGTATTTTAAAGAGCAGCTGCTTAAAATGCCGAACGTCGAGTTTGTCCGCGGCCGCAGCATGATGATCGGCGTGAAAGTGAAGGACAAGGACGCCCACGACGTGCTGAACGCTTGCGCGAAAGCGGGCCTGCTCATTTTGACGGCGAAGGACCTTGTGCGCTTCCTGCCGCCGCTTACCATCACCAAAGAAGAGATCGATGCCGGTCTCGCGATTTTTGCGGAACAGATCAAATAAACGGAGGAAATCCCCATGAAACATTTATTAAAACTGCTCGATCTCTCCAAAGAGGAGATCATCGACATCCTGAACCTTGCCGACCAGCTCAAGTATGAGACAAAGCACGGCATTGAGCACCACCACTTAAAGGGCAAGTGCCTTGCCATGATCTTTGAGAAGTCTTCCACCAGAACGCGCGTTTCGTTTGAAGTGGGCATCAATCAGCTTGGCGGCTATGCCGTTGTGCTGGCGGGCGAGGGCTCGCAGATCGGCCGCGGTGAGCCGGTGCAGGATACCGCACGCGTGCTCTCCCGCTATGTGGACGGCATTATGATCCGCACCTTTGAGCAGAAGGAAGTTGAAGACCTTGCAAAATACGGCTCCGTGCCGGTCATCAACGGCCTGACGGACTTCTGCCACCCGTGCCAGATCTTAGCGGACCTCATGACGATCCGCGAATATAAGGGCTCGTTCGACGGCCTGAAGATGTGCTTCATCGGCGACGGCAACAATATGATGAACTCCCTCATCGTCGGCGGCCTGAAGGTCGGCATGGAAGTTGCTGTGGCTTGCCCGGAGGGTTACCGCCCGCCGCAGGAGATCCTGGACTTTGCAGCCGGTTACGATTGCTTCACCCTGACGGACGACCCGATGGTCGCTGCAAAGGACGCGGACGTCGTCATCACGGATGTGTGGACATCTATGGGTCAGGAAGAAGAGCGCGCGGCACGTGAAAAGGCGTTTGCGGGCTACTGCATCGATGAGAAGATCATGGGTGTGGCAAAGAGCGACGCCATTGTGCAGCACTGCCTGCCGGCACACCGCGGCGAGGAGATCACCGAAGAGGTGTTTGAAGCGAACGCGGGCCCGATCTTCGACGAAGCGGAGAATCGTTTGCACGCACAAAAGGCCGTTATGGTCACGTTAATGAAAGATTGATTGTACAAAACGCTGTGTTTTTGCACGGCGTTTTTTATTTGCCTTTTGAGAAAGTATGCGGTATAATTATAAATAAGAATATTCCGATGCGATTTGTCGGGGTCTGAACAAAAAACGCACGGAAACTGTGCGTGAAACAACCGTTTTGGTCATTACGCGCTGGGCGCTCTCATACCGTATAATTATGCAGACGCGCACGCGCCGGAGAGGAGACAGCTTATGCTCAGAGAACAGTTGTGGTTCGATTTTTGTGACGATTTGCCGATTGAGATCGAGCAGAGGATTGACGAGGGCATTTTGGAAGCGGAACGCTTTAAAGAGCGTGCCGAGCAGGTAAAGGAAATGCCGCGCGGCGCGGCGCGTACCGCCGCAGGCGCAGAGCTTTTAGAGCAGCTTTGTGCGCTTGAAAACCCGCAGGACAAAGACGAGCCGTCCGACCTTCCGGGCATCAAGGCGGCATCTGTCGGTGAGCCGAAAGAGAAAGCCGAAGCGGATTGCGACAAAATCTACGGCGCGTGGCTCGGCCGCTGTGCGGGTTGCCTGTTGGGTCAGCCGGTAGAGGGCTGGCGGCGTGCACGCATCAACGGGCTTTTGAAAGAGACCGGCAACCTGCCGCTGCAAAACTACATTTCGTCCGATATCGGGCCTGTTCTGCGCGAAAAATACAACGTGCGCGACGACGGACACGCCTACGGCGCGGAAAAAACCGGGTGGATCAACAACGTCTCTTACATGCCGGAGGACGATGACACGAACTACACGCTCATCGCGTTAAAGCTCGTTGAGCAGTACGGGCGCGATTTCACACCCGATGACGCGGCGGAAAACTGGCTGATGAACCTGCCGCTTTTACACCTGTGCACGGCGGAGCGCGTGGCATATATCAACCTCGCACAATCCGTTTTTCCGCCGGAATCGGCGTTGTACCGCAACCCGTACAGGGAGTGGATCGGCGCACAGATCAGGGGCGATCTGTTCGGCTATATTTGCCCCGGCGATATGGAAACGGCGGCGGAAATGGCATGGCGCGATGCGTCCATCTCTCACGTGAAAAACGGCATCTACGGCGAAATGTGGATCGCCTCGATGCTTGCGAAAGCGGCGGTTAACGACGACATGCCGACCATCATTCGCTCCGGCATGAAGCAGATCCCGAAAAAGAGTCGTCTTTATGAAGAGCTTGCGGAAATTTTGAGCCGCTTTGAAAGCGGTGACACCGCTGAGGAGACGAAAGCATATATCCTCGGCAAGTACGATGAAAATAATCAGCACCACTGGTGTCACACCGTCTCGAATGCGGCAATCGTCGCGATGGGCTTATTGTGGGGCAAGAAGGACTTCACCTACACGATGGAGCTGTGCCTGACGATGGGCTTTGACACGGACTGCAACTGCGCCACGGCGGGCTCTGTGCTTGGTATGGTACTGGGTGCACAGCTTTTGCCGGAGGTCTGGACGGCGCCGCTCAACGACCGTGTGCTTTCCGGCGTGGACGGCTTCGGACTCGTGCATATTTCGGACATGGCAGCGCGTACACAGGCGCTCGCCGAGTAAAAAATAATAAGTTTTTTGCGGGCACACGGCTTTTTGGCGGTGTGTCCGCTTTTTATACGGAAAACCCGCGTGCCGTTCACAATTTTTTCGAAATTTTCGGCTATTCAAAAGGGCTGAGATATGATATACTATAAGGCAGTATGGGCTTTTCTGCCCTTTGGTTTTGAAAGGAAAAACGGCATGATCGTTCTCGGCATCGACCCCGGCTACGCCATTGTCGGCTACGGCGTGGTGGAAATGAAAAATAACCGTTACCGCACGTTGGAGCACGGCGCGGTGACAACCAAAGCGGGCACGGATTTCAACCGCCGTTTGGAGATCATTTACGACGGCATCGCGCAGGTTTTGGCGCAGTATCACCCGGATGCGGTCTCCGTGGAAAAGCTCTATTTTTCAAACAATAAAACGACCGGCATCGGTGTGGCGGAAGCCCGTGGCGTCATTTTGCTTGCGGCGCAGAAGGCCCGCGTGCCTGTTTTTGAATACACCCCCGTGCAGGTGAAATTGGCCGTTACGGGATATGGCAAGGCCTTAAAGCCGCAGGTGATGGAAATGACCCGCCGCCTTTTGTGCCTGCGCGAGGTGCCGAAGCCGGACGACACGGCGGACGCGCTCGCCATTGCCATTTGCCACTGCCATGCCTCCGGCACGGCGCTGCGGCAGTTTTTGAGGTAACGCCGTCTATTTGGACAGAGAGTACAGAGGGTATAGAAAGGACAAAAGCGATGTTTTACAGTCTTACCGGGAAACTTGTACACATGGAGCCGGGCGTTGTCGCTATTGAATGCGGTGGCGTGGCATTTAAGTGCTTCACTTCCATGAACACGCAGAAAAACATGCCGCGCATCGGCGAAACGGCTACGGTCTATACGCATTTAAACGTGCGCGAGGACGCGCTTGATTTATACGGCTTCTCTACAAAAAGCGAGCTGAATTGCTATAAGATGCTGACGACCATCAGCGGCGTAGGTCCGAAGGCGGCGCTCTCCATTTTATCCGAAATGACCCCGGAGGGCGTTGCCATGGCGGCGGCCTCCGGCGACAGCAAAAAGTTTACAAAGGCGAGCGGCGTGGGCCCGAAGCTTGCACAGCGCATCGTGCTGGAATTGAAAGACCGCGTGAAGAAGATGGGCTTTACGGGCGGCACGCTGGAACTGACCGGCACGGAGGACGCGGGCATTGTTTCCGCGTCTCAGAACGCCGAGCAGGCCGTACAGGCGCTTATTGTGCTCGGTTATACACAGTCCGAGGCCGCGCAGGCCGTGGCGAAGCTGGACGGCTCCCTCTCTACGGAAGAACTTATTCGCGGCGCTTTAAAGAGTATGGCAAGCCGCTTTTAATACACGCTGAAAGGAGAGTGCTTTTCGCGTGACGTTTGACAGAGACAACGAAATGGATTTTGAAAACCGCGTCATTGCGCCGGAGTATGTGCCGGAGGACGCGGAGGTGGAAAACCCGCTGCGCCCGCGTACCTTTGCGGACTATGTGGGCCAGGAAAAGGTAAAAGAAAACTTAGAGGTGTTCATTCAGGCGGCAAAGCAGAGAAAAGAATCGCTTGACCACGTTTTGCTCTACGGCCCGCCGGGTCTCGGCAAAACGACGCTTGCGGGCATCATTGCAAACGAGCTCGGTGTCAATCTGCGCATCACGAGCGGCCCGGCTATCGAAAAGCCGGGCGACCTCGCCGCATTATTGACGAATCTGAACCCCGGCGACGTGCTGTTCATCGATGAGATTCACCGTCTGCCGCGCAGTGTGGAGGAGATCTTGTACCCCGCCATGGAGGACTTTGCGCTCGACATTATTACAGGCAAGGGGCAAATGGCGGCGTCCTATCATCTGCCGCTGCCGCGCTTTACGCTTGTCGGTGCAACGACGAGAGCCGGTCAGCTTTCTGCGCCGCTGCGCGACCGTTTCGGTGTGGTGCTGCGTTTGGAGCTCTACGAGCCGAAGGAGCTTGCGAAAATCGTCACCCGCAGCGCCGGCATTTTAGGTATTGACATTGAAGAGGACGGTGCGCTGGAGATTGCCTCGCGCTCGCGCGGTACACCGCGTATCGCAAACCGCATGTTAAAGCGCGTGCGCGACTTTGCGCAGATCATGAGCGACGGCGTCATCACATACAGCACGGCGAAGATTGCGCTTGACCGCCTCGAGATTGACGAGCTTGGGCTCGATTCCGGCGACAGACGCATGCTGAACGCGATTATCCAGTATTATAACGGCGGCCCCGTGGGTGTGGAAACGCTGGCGGCGGCCATTGGCGAGGAAGCCGTGACGATCGAAGACGTTGTGGAGCCGTATCTGATGCAGATCGGCTTTTTGCAGCGTACCCCGCGCGGCCGCTGTGCCACACGCGCGGCTTACTTGCACCTCGGACTTACGCCGCCGGGAACCGTTGCGGACGATAACCCGAGATTCGACGTATGACACTCTTTTGGAAACGCATGCAATCGGCATGCGGGGGAACAGGTTGAAAAGAATCAAAAAAGTCACCCCTTAAAATTTTTGACATAAAAAGGAGCATACGATTATGGGAAGATTATTCGGTACAGACGGTGTTCGCGGTGTTGCGAACCATGACCTCACCTGCGAGCTTGCAATGAAGCTTGGCCGCGCGGCCGCTGCCGTGCTCATCAACAAATCGAACCGCCACCCGCGCGTCATCATCGGCAAGGATACTCGCCTTTCGAGCGACATGCTGGAAAACGCTATGGCAGCCGGCCTGTGCAGCGTGGGCGCATCGGTCGTTCTGCTGGGCGTTGTGCCCACCCCGGCCGTGGCGTACCTTGTGGAAAAGTACAAGGCAGACGCCGGCGTGATGATCTCCGCATCGCACAACTCTTACGAATATAACGGCATTAAAATTTTCAGCGGTGACGGCTACAAGCTGCCGGACGACCTTGAGGAACGCATTGAGTCTCTGATCCTCGGCGAAGCCGCTTTGCCCCCGCTGCCCGCAGACAGCGACCTCGGCACGGTCTCGCATGCGCCGAACGCACTGCGCGACTACATCGACCACGTGAAGTCCACGGTGCACTTCTCGCTGACGGGTCTCGAGATCGCGCTCGACTGCGCGAACGGCTCCTCCGCGATGACGGCGGAAACGCTGTTTACGGAGCTCGGCGCCAAGGTGCACATGCTGCACGATGAACCGAACGGCACGAACATCAACGACAACTGCGGTTCCACGCATATGGAATCGCTTGTAGAATACGTGAAGACGCATGAAGTCGACGCGGGCATCGCGTTTGACGGCGACGCAGACCGCTGCCTTGCCGTGGACGAAAACGGCGAAGTCATCGACGGCGACTTTATCATGGCGATCTGCGGTCTCGATATGAAGAGCCGCGGCAAGCTGAACAAGGACTGCATCGTCGGCACCATCATGACGAACCTCGGTTTTGTGAAATGCTGCGAAGCAAACGGCATCCACTTTGAGGCGACGAAGGTTGGCGACCGCTATGTTCTGGAAGAAATGCTGCTCGAGAACTACAGCTTCGGCGGCGAGCAGAGCGGCCACGTCATTTTCCGCGACTTCGCAACGACCGGCGACGGCCAGCTGACGGCGGCCCAGCTTTTGAGCATCTTAAAGCAGCGCGAAGCAAAGCTGTCGTCGCTGAAAACCGTCATGGAGCGCTACCCGCAGACGATGGTGAACATCAAGGTCTCCCCGGAGGGCAAGCTGGCGTTCCATACCGACCCGAAGGTGAAGAAAGCCATTCAGGAGGCGACCGCAACGCTGAACGGCGAGGGCCGCGTCATCGTGCGTCCGTCCGGCACTGAGCCCCTGCTGCGCGTTATGGTGGAAGGCAGAGATTTGGCGCTGATTGAAAAGCTTGCAAACGATATTTCTGAAGTGATTAAGGAAGAATTGGTCTGATGAGAGCTGCAAACTGGAAAGACTATGAATTGATCGATACCGGCTCCGGCGAGCGGTTGGAGCGGTGGGGAGACATCCTCCTCATCCGCCCCGATCCGCAGATCATCTGGAAGTCGGAGAAAAAAGACCCCCGCTGGCGTTCCGCCCATGCGCGCTACAAGCGTTCCTCTACGGGCGGTGGCAAGTGGGAGGTCTATAAAAAGCTGCCGGACGTGTGGAAGATCACGCGCGGCGACCTCACGTTCCGCTTAAAGCCCATGGGCTTTAAGCACACGGGTATTTTCCCGGAGCAGGCCGTGAACTGGGATTACACTGCGGCGCGTATCCGCGCGGCAAAGGAAAAGGACCCCGAGCGCGAAATCAAGATCTTAAATCTCTTCGGCTACACCGGTGCGGCAACGCTGGCGTGTATGGAAGCGGGCGCGGCGGTCACGCATGTCGATGCCTCTAAGGGTATGGTGCAGTGGGCGCGCGAGAATGCGGCGGCATCGAATTTAGCGGAGCGCCCGGTGCGCTGGCTTGTCGATGACTGCGTGAAGTTCGTGCAGCGTGAAATTCGCCGCGGCAACCATTACGACGGCATCATCATGGACCCGCCATCCTACGGGCGCGGCCCCGGCGGCGAGGTGTGGAAACTGGAAGAGCAGCTCTACGGCCTTGTTGAAATGTGCGTGCCGGTCTTGACGGACGACCCGCTGTTCTTCATTTTGAATTCGTACACAACGGGGCTTTCGCCGTCCGTTATGGCCTATCTGCTCGGCGTTTTGCTGCGTCCGAAGTTCGGCGGCTATGTTTCCGCTGATGAGATCGGCCTGCCGGTGACGGAAACGGGGCTCGTTCTGCCCTGCGGCAGCACGGCGATTTGGTCGGGCGAGCCGGTATAACGGGACTTTTTTGAAACGGAAGGGATATAATGGCGTTTATTGAGTGCAGAGACCTGCATTTTTCATACAGCGAAGAGAGCGGCGAGGTCCTGCACGGCGTCGATCTCGACATTGAAAAGGGTTCGTTCGTGGCGCTGCTTGGCCATAACGGCTGCGGTAAATCCACCATGGCAAAGCTGTTCAACGGCATGCTGGTGCCGACCTCCGGCACCGTGACGGTGGACGGCATCGACACCGCCGTGGAGGAAACGCAGCTGGATGTGCGCCGCCGTGTGGGCCTTGTGCAGCAGAACCCGGATAACCAGCTCGTCGCGGGTATCGTGGAGGAAGACGTGGCGTTCGGCCCGGAAAACCTCGGCATTGAGCCCGCAGAGATCCGCCGTCGTGTGGATGCGGCGCTGAAAGCGGTCAATATGTACGAGTACCGTGACCACGCACCGCATAAGCTTTCGGGCGGCCAGAAGCAGCGCGTCGCCATTGCGGGCGTTATCGCCATGGAGACGATGTGCATCGTGCTCGACGAGCCGACCGCCATGCTGGACCCGCGCGGCCGGCAGGAGGTCATGGATACCATTCGGTACTTGAACCGCGAAAAGGGCATTACCGTCATTCTCATCACGCACTACATGGACGAAGCCGTGCAGGCCGACCGCGTGGTGGTGATGGACGGCGGCAACATCTTGACGGACGGCGACCCGCGCACGGTGTTCGCGCAGGTGGAGCTTTTAAAGCGCCACAAGCTCGACGTACCGCAGGCAACGGAGCTCATTTACCGCTTAAATGCCGCCGGGTGCAATATTTCCGGCACACCGCTCGACGAAGACGAGTGCGTGAAGGCGATCGCGGATTATTTAAAACTGGGATAAGAATATAAAAGGGATTTTGTTTTTTGTGCGGGGCAAGAACCGAAAAGGACCTGCACCCGGCAGAGGAAACGAGGAAGATCGATGGCAATTTTGGAAACCAAAAATCTCACATACACCTACGGCGTCGGTACCCCGTTTGAAAAAACGGCGGTGGAAAACGTGAACCTTTCCGTGGAGAAGGGTGCGTTTGTCGGCGTCATCGGGCATACGGGCAGCGGTAAATCCACGCTGATCCAAATGCTGAACGGCCTCATCCGCCCCACAAGCGGGCAGGTGCTTTTAAACGGCGAGGACATTTGGGCAAAGCCGAAGGAAATTCGCCGCGTGCGCTTTCAGGTAGGCATGGTGTTCCAGTACCCGGAATACCAGCTGTTTGAAGAGACCGTCATCAAAGACATCATGTTTGGCCCGAAAAACATGGGGCTTTCCGATGAAGAAGCACTGGAGCGCGCCAAAGAAGCGGCGCGGTTTACAGATTTAAAGCCGGAGCTGCTGGAAAAGTCGCCGTTTGAGCTTTCGGGCGGCGAAAAGCGCCGCGCGGCCATTGCGGGCGTCATCGCCATGGACCCGGAGGTGCTCATTCTGGATGAGCCAGCCGCCGGTCTGGACCCGAAGGGCAGAGACGTCATTTTGGCGCAGATTTCCGAATATCACCGCCAGCGCGGCAACACCATTTTGCTCGTTTCGCACAGCATGGAGGACATCGGCCGCGTGGCAGACCGCGTGCTTGTGATGAATAACGCGCACGCTGAAATGTATGACGAGACCCGCGCTGTGTTCTCGCGCGGCGAGCTTTTGGAGCCGATGGGATTGCGTTTGCCGCAGATCACATCCATCATGCGCCGCCTGCGCAAAATGGGTCTGCCCGTCAGCGAGACGGTTTTAAACGTAGACGAGGCCGTCATGGAGCTTTTGCCGCTCCTCAAAAAAGAGAAAGAGGAGGACAAAAACCATGCTATCTGATGTCACCATGGGGCAGTTTTTCCCCGGCAAATCCGTTATGCACAGGCTCGACCCGCGCATTAAAATGTGCCTGACCGTGTATTTTATCGTTCTTATTTTCTGCTCGAAAAATTTCGTCACGCTCGGCGCGACGATTTTAATGAGCCTGCTCGGCGTGGTGCTTTCCAAGGTGCCGCTGAAGCTCTACATGAAAAGCATGAAGCCCATTTTGTTTATCGTGGTGTTTACCGGCGTTTTGAACCTCTTCTATGGCACCGGCGACCCCATTTTTACGCTCGGGTTCATCCACATCACGCGAAACGGCATTGTGAACAGCATCATGATCGCCGTGCGCATTGTGGTGCTCATCCTCATCAGCTCCATTTTGACGTTCACAACGTCGCCGACACAGCTGACGGACGCCATTGAGCGCCTGTTAAAGCCGCTGGCGCTTCTGCACGTGCCGGTGCACGAGTTTGCCATGATGATGACGATCGCGCTGCGCTTTGTGCCGACGCTCCTCGAAGAGACCGAAAAGATCATGGCGGCGCAGAAGGCCCGCGGTGCGGATATGGAAAGCGGCGGCCTGATGCAGCGCATCAAGGCGCTCATCCCGGTGCTCATCCCGCTGTTTGTTTCCGCCTTCCGCCGTGCGTTTGACCTTGCTACGGCCATGGAAAGCCGCTGCTACCACGGCGGCGAGGGGCGCACCAAAATGAAGGTGCTGCACCTTTCAAAAGACGATTACATTACGCTCATCGTGTGCGTTTTGTACCTTGCGGCGTTTATCACAGCAAACATTTTGCTGCCCGCCGCCATTGTGCGATAAGGAGAAGCTATGGAACGAAACCTGCTGCTGAAAATTCAATATGACGGCAGCGCGTACCACGGCTGGCAGGTACAGGAGAACGCCCGCAGTGTGCAGGGCGTGTTTCAGGAGGCGCTAAAGCAGGTTTTGCACACGCAGCCGGACATCAAGGCGTGCAGCCGCACCGATACCGGCGTGCACGCGCGGGAATTCTGCCTGAGTATGAAGCTTACGCACGGCATTCCGCCGGAGCGTCTGCAGGGCGCGCTCAATCACTTTCTGCCGCCGGACATTGCGGTGCTCTCCTGCGAAGAGGTGCCGCTCGATTTTCACGCGCGGTATTCCTGCTGTGGAAAACGGTATGTGTACGAGATTTGGAACAACCCCATCCGCAGCCCGTTTTTACATGGGCGTGCGCTGCACTACTACCACCACATTGACGAAAAGAAGCTGAACGAAGCCGCACAGCACTTTTTGGGCGCGCACGATTTTACGTCGTTTTGTACGCTCGATAACCGCGACATGGGCGATTTTACGCGCACGGTGACGGAAAGCAGTGTCACGCGTGAGGGCGACATGGTGCGCTTTACCGTGGCGGCAGACGGGTTCCTCTACAACATGGTGCGCATCATGACGGGCACCTTGCTCGCCGTGCAGCAGGGGCGCTTTGCCCCGGAGGACATCCCGAAGATCATCGAAGGGAAAAACCGCAAATTGGCGGGGCCGACTGCACCGGCGTGTGGCTTATATTTAGAAAAGGTTTTTTACGAGCCGCAAGTTTAAGAAGACAGTAAGTTGTTTTGAAAAAACAACTTATCTGCGGACTTATATTTAGAAAAAGTATTCCGTGAACCGCAAACATAAAACCTGCGGTTTGGTTCGATAAACGTTCTGTATTCCGTTTTTTGCAACGCGGAATAAGGGAGAAAAGTATGGCAAAGAAAAAGCATGAAGCAGAAAAAAAGCATGCGCAGCACAAAAGGGGAGCGGTGGAAGACATGCGGCAGGATATGCCGGATGAAACCGAGCACCCTGCGCTTGCGGAAAATAAAAAACCGCGTGTGTCAAAGCTATTGTACCGCATCATTGCGGTGCTGCTCATCGCGGTGGTTTTGCTCATCGTTTTGGAAAATAAAGATAACTTAACGCCGGAAAACATCGGCAACTGGATCCGCACAAAGGCGGTCGGCTTCGGCTTTGGCGACGGCTATCCGGCAGAGCTCACCGGCAGCACGGCGCTCTCCGGCAACTTCGGCGCGGCGGACGGCAATTTGTACGTGGTAAGCGACACGGCGCTGACGGTTTTGAACGGCTCTGCAAAGGAGATGTTCTCTGCGCGCCACAGCTACAACGACCCCGCGGTCTCCGAAGCGAGCGGGCGCTATCTTTTGTACAACGCCGGCGGCACGGGCTACCGTGTGGAGACCTCCTCCGGCACGGAAATTTCCGGCACGAGCGATTGTGAGATCACGACCGGTGTCATTTGCGATTCCGGCAAATTCGCGCTGGCGGTACAGCCCTCGGACTACGCCTCCGAGCTGCGCGTATATAACAAAAACGGCAGCCTGCAGTATAAGTACAGCTTTGCGGATTCCTACATCACGGCGGTGGCGCTGAATGCGGACGGCACAAGAGCCGCGGTATCGAGCACCATCACGCACGCGGGCACGCTGATTTCGCGCATTACGGTGCTTGATATGTCCGAAACGGCGCCGATAGCGGAGTACGAAAGCAACGGCAACCTGATTTTTGCCGTGCAGTGGAACCGCAGCGGCCGCGTGACGGCCATCGGCGACACGGAAACGCTCGTCAGCGACACAAGCTACAACTTTACGCCGTATGCGTATGACGGCCGTACCGTGACGGCGTACACGCTCATCCCCTCGGGCGCAGTGGTTTCCATTTCCAACTATGCTTACGGCGGCGACAGCACGCTGCTCATTTTCAGAGACAGTGCAGAGCCTGTGGAAAGCGACCTTTCCGGCCGCGCCGTGTGGCTTTCCGCAGCGGGCAATAAGGTGGCGGCGCTGCTTTCCAGCTCCGTTGTGTCCACAGACCTCACGACCGGGCAGCAGGAGGCTGCCTGCGATGTGCCTGCCGATACGAAAAGCATTGCCATGGCAGACGAAAGCACCGTGTATCTGCTTGGCGTGCGCGAAATTCGGAAAGAAAATCTTAAGGTGATCGAAGCCGATAACACGTTGTCGCAGACGGAGTAATGTGGTATAATCACTGTATTGCATACGGCGCGCGGCAGGCGTGCCGGAAAAAGGAGAGTGTTTTTTGTTGGGATGGATATTTGACATTGCCGTTGTGGTGCTTGTCGTCATCGCGGCCGTCATCGGTGCGAAAAAAGGCTTTTTCAGAGCATGCTTTGACTTCTGCGGCGCACTCATCGCCATGATTGCGGCCGGCATTTTGAGCAGCCCCGTGGCAGAGTGGATCTTTACAACGTTCTTTCGTCCCTCGCTCGTGGAGAAGATCTCCGCGGCGGTCATTGGGCTTGGCGCAGGCGAAGCGGTGAACACCGTTTTCGATGCGTTCCCGGAGCTCATCCAGCGTGCGCTCGAGGCCGCCGGCATCACGCAGGGCAGTATCATGGCGCAGGTGCAGGATCAGACAGACACCATCGCGGAGGGCATTACGGATGCGCTCAGCCCCATGCTTATCAGCGTCATCGGTGTGTTCGTTATGCTGGTGCTGTTCGTGCTGTTCATCGTGGTGCTGCGGGCAGTTGCAACGCTTTTGACGGGCGTTTTCTCGCTGCCGGTTTTAAGCGGCATCAACGGCGCGCTCGGCGCAGTGTTCGATGTTTTGATGCTCGTGCTCATTTTGTGGGTCATCCTTGCGTGCACGCAGGTGTTTGTGCCCATGCTGAGCGAGGCGCAGCAGGTGAAGGTGCAATCGTTTGAGAACACGTCCATGCTATTGAAGCTGCTTGGCAGCTTTAACCCCGCTTACCACTTGATGCAGTGAGTAAACGGTTAAAAAGGAGATCAGGAAATTCGTAAGGGAAAGGAATTAGACTATGTCTGCTGACAAAAGCCAAAAGACAAAGAAACCCATCAATCAGAATTTAACGGTGCCAAACGCCATGTCTGTGTTCCGCATTTTGGTCATCCCGTTTTTTGCGTATTTTTTTCTGAAAGGCAACCTTGCGGCGGCCATCGTCGCGCTGGGGCTTTCCGGCCTTTCCGATGCGCTGGACGGCATGATCGCGCGGCGCTTCAACCAGATCACGGAGCTTGGCAAAATGCTGGACCCGTTAGCCGATAAGCTGACGCAGGGCACGGTGGCCATCTGCATCGCCGTGCGCTACCCGTCCATTTGGCCGCTTTTGGCGCTGCTCGTCTTAAAGGAGCTCGTCATGCTGTGCGGCGCGTGCTATTTGCTGAAAAACGGCAAAAAGCCGTGCGCGGCAAAGTGGTACGGCAAGGTTTCCACCACACTGTTTTATATCGCCATCGGGCTCATCGTCGTCATGGACGGCTTTATGAATGTTTCCGAGAGCACGTTCAATATCACGTCCACCACGGCACTCGTCATCACGGCGGGCTTCATGGTGTACACGTTCATTCGATATTTCGGCGTGTTCCGCGAAATTTTGAGATCGACCGACGGCAAATACGATTTGAACCTGCCCGAAGAAATGCGGGCAAAGAAAGAGCGCACACCGAAAAAATAACGGTCTGCGCCGGAAAGGAAAATGTCTATGATGATGTGTACACGCTGCAAGAAACGGCCTGCGGTCGTGTTCGTTTCCCCTTCTACGGATATGAACGCCACGCAGGGCTATTGCCTTGTCTGCGCAAAAGAGCTCGGCATTAAGCCGGTGAATGATATTATGGAGAAAATGGGCATCACGGAGGAGCAGCTGGAGGCCATGACCGAAAGCATGAACGACCTGATGTCGATGTCCGACGACGGCAGCTTTGAGCCGGGCGGCGCTGTGCCGTTCCCGTCTGAGCTGCTCGGGCAGCTCGGCATGAACGCCAACGGCGACGGCACAGAGCCGGAGACCCGCGAAAGCCAGCCGAACGACAAGAAAAAGAAGGAGAACTTCCACAAATCGAAGCGCAAGCACATTGCGGCTTACTGTACCGACCTCACCATGAAGGCGAGAAACGGCGAGCTGGATGCCATCATCGGCCGCGAGCGCGAGATCGAGCGCGTGGTGCAGATTTTGTCCCGCCGCACGAAGAATAACCCGTGCCTCATCGGTGAGCCGGGCGTCGGTAAAACGGCTGTTGCAGAGGGCCTTGCGCTGCGCATTGCCGCAGGCGAAGTGCCCGCAAAGCTGCGCAAAAAGGAAGTACAGCTGCTGGACCTTACAGCGCTTGTGGCCGGCACGCAGTTCCGCGGCCAGTTTGAAAGCCGCATCAAGGGCCTTGTGGACGAAGTGAAGCAGGACGGCAATATCATCCTCTTCATCGATGAGGTGCATAACCTCGTCGGCACAGGCGATGCCGAGGGCAGCATGAACGCGGCGAATATCTTAAAGCCCGCGCTGTCCCGCGGCGAAATTCAGGTCATCGGCGCGACGACGTTCTCCGAGTACCGCAAATACATCGAAAAGGATGCCGCACTGGAGCGCCGTTTCCAGCCCGTTACCGTGACGGAGCCGTCCATCGACGACGCAACGAATATCATCCGCGGCATCAAGAATTACTACGAAAAATATCATAACGTGCGCGTATCCGACCAGATCGCGAAGCGCATCGTCGTGCTTTCCGAGCGCTATATCAGCGACCGATACCTGCCGGATAAGGCCATAGACCTTCTGGATGAGGCGTGCGCCTGCGCTGCGCTGCGCAACAAAAAGCTTGCGGATTACGAAGACGCGAGCCTGAAGCTTGAAAAGCAGCGCAAGGCGGAAGCCGAGATCGAGGGCGCGGAGAATGTGGATTATGAAGCGCTCGCCGAAGCGAAATATAAAGTGGCGGCGCTCGAAAAAGAGCTTGCCGCATTCGACCCGAACGAAGTCACCGCGCCGGTAACGGAAGCGGACCTCGCCTATGTCATCGAGCTTTGGACGGGCATCCCTGCCGCGAAGATCGAGCAGAGCGAGCTCGGTAAGCTTGCCCACTTGGAAGAAAAGCTGAGCGAGCACATCGTGGGGCAGGAGGAGGCCGTAAAGGCCGTTTCCGCTGCCATTCGCCGCAGCCGCGTGCAGATCAACCCGCGCCGCCGCCCGGCCTCGTTCATCTTTGTCGGCCCCACCGGCACTGGTAAAACAGAGCTCGTGCGCGTGCTCTCCAAGGAGCTGTTTGATTCCCCGGAGACGCTCATCCGCCTCGATATGTCGGAGTTCATGGAAAAGCACTCCGTCTCGAAGATCATCGGCTCGCCCCCGGGCTATGTCGGTTACGACGAAGCCGGTCAGCTCACCGAAAAGGTGCGCCGCCGCCCGTATTCCGTTCTGCTCTTCGATGAGATCGAGAAGGCACACCCGGACGTCATGAACATCCTGCTGCAGATTCTCGACGAAGGCCGCATTACGGATGCCCACGGCCGCACGGTGAACTTTGAGAACACCGTCATCGTCATGACCTCCAACGCGGGCAGCAACAGCCGCGAGGCGCTCGTCGGCTTCAACCGCACCAGCGCGGACATCAGCCGCGAAAAGGCCATGCGCGCGCTGTCTGATTTCCTGCGTCCCGAGTTCCTGAGCCGCATCGATGAGATCGTCGTCTTCCGCCCGCTGAATGAGGAGGACTACAAGAAGATCGCGGTGCTCATGCTGAACGAGTACGTCGGCACGCTTAATGAGCGTGGTATCACGCTGCGCTGGACGGACGAAGCCGTCGCGAACATCGCGCATCGTGCCGTAGGCGGCAAGAGCGGCGCCCGCGACATCCGCAACACCATCCGCCGCACGGTGGAAGACAAAATCGCGTCCCTCATCGTCGAGAAAGGCGAAGGCAACGTCACCGGTATTCTCGTCACCGAAAAGGACGGCGAGATCGACGTGGAGTCCATCTAACCTTATAAACCGCAAATCCCCGCACAGCGCTGTTCATTAAAAGCCTGTGCGGGGATTTTTGTATGCGGAGGAAGTAAGTTTTGGGGTGTTCAGGTTGTCAGGATAATGGCCTGCTCGAAAAGGGCGGTGTAGGCAGTCTCTACGCTGTCTTTGTCGTAGTAGACGTCCTGCCCGGCGAGAGGGTCGTTGAAATAGTAGCCGTTTTCGTCGTAGCCCGTGAGGACGAGCGCGTGCATGGGGTAGACCCACGTGATCTCCCGGCCGGTCTCCGGCACGGTCCAAACGTCGCTTTCGATCGGCGTCTCCATGTCGATGGTCGCCCAGATCATCACCGGGGTGTTGTTGTCGATGTAGTTTTGTAGGCGGTAAAGCGGCACACCGCTCAGGCGCTCGGCGCGACAGCCGGTGCCGGCGAGAAAATCATCTATGGCGCGCTCGATGACGGTGGAGTAGCAGCCCCAGCCGGTCTCCGAAAAGGGGTCGCCGGGGAATGCTTCCCACGGGTCGCAGCCGACGCGGTCGCCGCTTTCGTCCGTGTGCGGCGCGTCGCCCGTGGGAAGGTAAGAGGCGGCGAATTCCTCCGCCATGATGGTGTAGCCGTAGTAGTTTAACAGCATGGCGGCACCGGCGCTTTCGCAGCCCGTGGGGAGCGTTGGCAGCTGCGAAATGTACGGCACGTCTTTAATACGGCGGGTGGAAGCCTGCGCGGGGAAAATATCGGCGTAGGCGAGCGCGGGCGTAAAGCGCAGCAGCGCGGCACAAAGCACGCCGAATACGAGCAGCACCGGCAAAAGGCACAAAAAACGTATGCGCCGCCGCATGCGGTGTTTTTGATAGCGCGGCATGGGCGTGCGCCGAAAGCTTTCAGGCATTAAATTTGTATTTTTGCGCGTTTGCATAAAGATCCCCCTTTTTAAAAGTCCTTATAACCGCGTGAAAATTTCTCTTAAAGCGGCCAGCATGAGCAGGTGAACGGGGTAAAACAGGTAGTACCCCCACTGTAAAAACTTATTGCGGCGGCCGAGCGTGTGGTCGTAGCACAGCAGAAGCGGCACGCAGAGCAGCACGAACGGCCTGAGCCACACGGGCAGCGTGGAGCCGTAAACGAAATACTGCGCGATATACAGCAGCGTGATGAGCCCGAAAAACACCCACTGCTTCTTGGGGCTTTCCCGAAAGACGGCAAAGCCGAAGATCCACAGCACGGCGATGTAGTTCCAGTTTGCGGGATAGGCGAGCAGGCAGCACAGCCCGAGGAGCATCAGCCGCACCAAAATCGGCGCGCGCAGCTTTTTCCACAGCGTTACGGCGAGCAGCCCCAAAAAGAGCCCCCACAAAACGCCCGTCACGTACCAGAACTCCCAAACGGTGAATTTAAAGCATAGCGCATACGGCACGTGAGAGATGACCGCCGCAATAAAAAGCCGCAGCAGGTATTTTTTCAGGTTTGAGGTGTGCGCGTAGCCCTCTGCAATGAAAAAGCACATGATGGGCGCGGCGATCTGCCCCACGGCGTGGAAAAACAGTGCGGCGGGCGCGGTATCCGGCAAAAACACGGTGGCGGCGTGGTCCAGCACCATGGCGAGGACCGCGATGAGCTTTAAGGTGTTCGCGTTCAGCGCGGGGCGCGCAAAAGCGCACGCAGTTTGTTTTGTATCGGTCATGCGGTTCGCCCCTCTCCTTTTTCTGTTTTAACTATACCGAAAAAGACGCAAAAAAGTCCCCCGCAAACTGCAAAAAAGTTGCAAAATTGCGGGGGACGGGTGTTTGGCTTTTAGTTTTTTAGGAATAGAGGGGGTCAGCCGTCGTAAATGTAAGCTCCTTGATAGGCGGTTTCACCGAATAAAAAGGGCTCCGTACGGTAAACGTCAGGGTTTGAAGGATCCAAACCGTAACCGGTAATGCTCTCGGAAATTGCATCATAGAAAACCGTCATGGTGTAGCCAATATCATTGCGCAGAACGATCAAAGATTCATCGCGGTAATCGATGGAGGAGGCAGAATCAATACTGTATGCAAAGTTATACATCATGTCATACATGTTGTCTCGTAAACCCGCAAGCAGTTCAACTCGCCAATCTTCTTCCGGGGTCGTATCAGACGGAAAAGAAAATAAATGCGCGGGAAAATCGTAGAAAGAGGCGATGAGAGAAGTGTATTTATCCGACGTATAATAGCTTTCAACCTGACTTGTGAATTCGTCTGCGTCTGCTTCTGCATGCGTAGCTTCAAAAAGCGCGACGACGGCCAAGTTGAAAAACTCGCTGTCCTCCGGGAAAGCAGCCGTTTGGGCATCTATTTCCGTGGCGTGTACATACAGCGGAATGCCGGATATGGGAGTGAAGACAAAATCCACAAGGAAATCTCTGCCCTCTTTGGTCTTTACCGTCACATTCTGAGCGTAAATGTATTTTGGCGGCGTGGAGAAATTATCGTTTGGGTCATACGTGTGCATATAGCCGGAAAACTGCATGTTGTCATTGATGGTGCATCCCTTTAAACAGGGTTCAATAATGCTGCGCACGTAAAGATCGGACATGTCAATATAAGCATAAGGGTTTTGCAGCTGATTGTTATAGGTATAGAAACGACTGTCGCCGGTATTTTCGGCATACATTTGCAGGTCGTCTGTAATACGCATTTTTATGGAATACGGAACAGAGTTGTTGTCGGCGGCGTACAACTGCGATTTAGAATCATCAATATCATTCCAAGGCGGCAGAACGAGGCTGGAAGGGTCCTCCAAATACAGCGGGCTTTCCGCGCCGGTGATCTGCGCGGCGCTTTCCTTGTTTTTAAAGTTCGGCATCACGCGGCTGTACAGGGTGGGGGAGAAATAGCCGAGCGTCAAAATGGCGGCGCAAAGGAGGATGGGCAGAAAAGCAGAGAGAAAAATGTTGCGTTTCATATCGTTCTGCCTCCTTTGTAGCGGGTCTCGCGCTGCTTTCTGCGCTTTTGGCGTTCTTTCTCGCGCGCTTTGCTGCGGGCCGCATCGCGGGTTTTCTCGCGCGGCGGGCGCTTTTGCAAAAGCGCCTCCAGCTCGTCGCCCTGCGTCTTCGGGATGGGCGCCACATTCATGTGAATGATGATCGTCGTGCCCTTCTGGTACGTGGAACGAATTTCAAGGCGCGCTCCATGGCGGCGGCAAATATCATCGCACAGCGCAAGGCCAAGACCCGCACCGCCCGCTTTGCGGCTGCGCGCTTTGTCTTCCATGTAGAATGCTTCCGTCGCGCGGCGCACGGTATCGGGCTTCATGCCTGTGCCGCGGTCGATGACGGAGACCACGGTGTGGCCGTCCAGCTCGGACTGAATGAGCCAGATTTCGGAATTGTCCGGGGAAGCCTTCGCGGCGTTATCGATGAGGTTGTAAAGCAGCGATAAAAACAGCTCGCGGTCAATGTGCAGCACGGCGTTTTTGTGCAGCGTTGTCAGCTTGATGCCGCGCCGCCCGAGCACCGGCGCCATGGTGGCGTGCACATCGGAGAAAAGCTGTGCCACGGGAATATCCGCAAAATCGAGCGGGGTGTTATCGGTAGAAGCCAGCGTCAAAAGCTTTGCGGAAAGCCCGCGCAAGCGCTTGGCTTCCTCCACAATGGCAGAGGCAAAGTCGCGCCGCTGCTCGTCCGTGACAACGCTTTTGATGCGCAGAATATCCGCAAAGCCCAAAATGCTCGTCAGCGGCGTTTTCATCTCGTGCGCCATGGCGTCCGCAAAGCGCTTGCGGCTTTCTGCAATACCGCGCAGCTTTTCCTCGCGCTCGTTGATGGAAGCGGTCATCTCGTTGATGCTGTGTGCAAGCGTTTTCAGCTCCGAGCTGCCCTTTTCGGGCATACGCACGGTGTAGTCGCCCGCGGCCGCCGCGCCGATGGTCTTCACGGCGCGCTTTAACGGGCGCAGAAATCCCAATACGGAAATGAGCAGCAGTACGGAAATACCGCCGCCGCAGCAAAGCCCCCACATGCGCGCGTTGTTCAGGTTGGCATCGTGCTCGTCATACACATTCGTAACGTCATACACTGTGCGCAGCTCATACGACATGGCTTCCAGCTTGATGATGGAGACCACCATAAGGTACGTCTTTTCGCCGGCGTCGAAGATCACCGTTTTGCCGTCCGTAATGGCATCGTTCGGCTTGACGGAAGCTAAATCATACGAAGCGCCGTCCAAGACCTCGGTGCCGACCGCCGTGATGGTCTTGCCGCCCTTTTTCACTTCTATCACGTCCGCGGTGGAAATGTCTGTCGTAATGGTATCCTTCAGCATATCTGTCAGCTGATCGGTGCTCAAAAACAGCGTGTTCGCCTTTAAACGCTCATACGCCGCGTGGTTGGAAAGCGAAGCCGCCAATGCCGAATGTGCGGAAGCGGCGGAGTTGACCTCGCGGGCTATGGCACTGCGAAAGTGACTATCCAGTATGTAAAACTGCGTGAGCTGCACGGCGAGCGTGACGAACACGAGCGCAATGAGCGATATTTTTTGCCATAGCTTCATAAAAGACTTCCTTTACGCTTATCGGCGCTCTAAGCGGTAGCCGAGCTTCGGAATGGTGATAAGCTTGCCCTGCAATCCCATTTTGCGGCGCACCTGCTGCACGTGAATGTCCACACTGCGCGATTCACCGGTGAAATCAAAGCCCCAAATGTTCGAGAGCAGCTGCTCGCGCGTGATGGCAACGTCCGGGTTGCGCATGAAAAAGACGAGTACGTCAAACTCCTTCGGTGTCAGCGCCACGGGCACGCCGTTTTTCAGCGCCGTGTGCTTTTCAATGTCCACCTGAATATCGCCGTAGCGCAGGTGCATTTCGCTTTTGCCCGCGCGGCGCAGCACCACTTCAATGCGCGCCAAAAGCTCCACGGGCTCAAACGGCTTTACAATGTAATCCTCTGCGCCGCCGCGCAGACCCTTTACCTTGTCCGCCACCGCGCCGAGCGCCGTCAGGAAAATCACCGGCGTTTCGCAGCTTTCCCCGCGGATGTGCTCCAAAACGGCAAAGCCGTCCATGCCGGGCAGCATCACATCGAGCAAAATGAGGTCATACGTGCCGTTTATGATGGTCTGTACGGCCTCTTCGCCGTCTGCGCAGCGGTCGTATTCGTAGTCGCCGATCGAGAGCGTGGCGGCCAGCATTTTCGAGATATTTTCATCATCTTCCACAATCAGAATGCGGATCATACAGTCTTCCTCTTTTCCCCTTTTCGCCGGCACCCATCCGACGATTATGTTAACCCTATTGTAGCATAGAAAAAAGCGGGCTTCAAGGAAAGAAGCCCGCCGGTAACGGTGTGTAAATTCAATTTTGCAAAAATTTTGCAGAAAGGGAAAATTTAGCTTTCACCATTCTCCGTTTTTTCGCGGTGGATACGCAGCAAAGCGAAGCCGAACGGCGGCAGCTTGAAATCGCCGCCTGCGGGGTTCGGGTACGGCGCGCCGAAAATGAACTCTGCATTTTCAAAATGCAGCCCCGGAATGACCGCGTTTTCCATGCTGCGGTTCACCGCGACGAACAGCGCGTCTTCGCCGTTTTCCGTTTTTACATAGCGCTCAAACGAAAGCACGTTGTCGTGCGCATAAACACTGCGCAGACTGCCTTCCTTTAAGATATCGCCGTGCTCCTGCCGCAGCAGACCGAGATAGCGGTACCACGCAATGAGGTCCTCGTCCTCGTGCCCCCACGGGTAGCACGCGCGGTTGAACGGGTCGCGGTAACCCTCCATGCCGGCTTCGTCGCCGTAGTAGATGCACGGCACGCCCGGCAGCATAAACTGCAAAAACGCGGCAAGGCGCATGCGCTCAAGGCCGGTTTCGCGCTGTTCGGGGGAGAGCGTGTGCGCGCTCTGCCACTCGCGGCCGCGGCTGCCCGCCGGCTCGCCGCCAAGCACCGTCAGGGCGCGCTCCGTGTCATGCGTGCCGATGTGGTTCATCAAAATGCGCAGCACCTGCGGCGGGTAGTTCTCGACGATGGTCTCAATGCGGTCCATGATGAGCGACGCGTGCTCGCCGAGCAAAAAGCCCAAAATTGCGTCGCGGAACGGGTAGTTCATCACACTGTCCAGCTGCCCGCCGAGCAGATACCGGCGGCGCACGCCGTAAGCCGTTTTGTTGGAGGCATCCTCCCACACTTCGCCGAGCACCATGGCGTTTTCGTCCTGCGCCTTCGCAGCGCGGTTCAAGCGGTCGATGAAGCCGTCCGGCAGCTCATCGGCAACGTCCAAGCGCCAGCCGGAAGCACCGGCAGAAAGCCAATGCTGAATGATGCCGTTTTCGCCGTTGATGTAGCTGTCATACGCGGGATTTTCTTCGCGCACGTTCGGCAAGGTGATGAAATTCCACCAGCATTCGTAGTCGTTCGGCCAGTTCCGAAAGCTGTACCAAGGGTAATAGGGGGAAGACTGCGAGCGGTACGCGCCGCCGTCGCCGTAGCGGCCCTCGCGATTAAAGTAAATGCTGTCGCTGCCTGTGTGGCTGAAAACACCGTCCAGCAGCACGTGAATACCCTTTTCCTTCGCCGCCGCGCACAGCGAGCGGAAGTCTTCCTCATCGCCGAGCAGCGGGTCAATTTTCTCATAGTTCGCCGTGTCGTAACGGTGGTTGGAGTGCGATTCAAAAATAGGGTTCAGATAAATGCAGGTCACGCCGAGAGACGCTAAATAATCGAGCTTTTCCTCGATGCCCTTTAAGTCACCGCCGAAAAAATCCGAGTTTGTCACAATGCCCTGTGCGTTCGGCTTCCAGTCCGGCTGGTCAAGCCAGTTTTCATGCAGCGTGCGGTCTGCCGGAACGTTTTCTTTCGCTTTGCCGGAGGACGCAAAACGGTCCGGGAAGATTTGATACAAAATGCCGCCCGCAAGCCAGTCCGGCGTTTTATATGCACCGTCGTACACGGTCAGCTGCCAGTCTTCACGTGCACCGGCGCGCGCCTCGCCGCCGAGGTCCTTTTTAAGGACAGAGCGCCCACGCGATGTGCGCAGTTCAAAATGATAGAAGTAAAGCCCCGTTTTCTGCGGCGTAAAGTGGCACTCCCACCACTCATAGTCATTGCCGTTCATGCCGCACCAGAACATATCAAGGCACTCAATGCGGTTATCCGGGTGCTGCACCAAAAGGTAGGAGGCAGAGCATTGCATGTCGCGCGGCAGCGTAATTTTAAAGTGCACACGCGTGCCGTCTGCCACAGCGCCCAGCGGGCTGCGGTGTATGGAATTTCTGGAATTAAATAGCGTCATCGGTAAACTCTCCTGCATGAAGAAGCAGGGCACTACGACCGCAGCGCCCTGCTTTTTACATAAACTTACGTGATATTACTTCTTTTTCGTCTCGGCTTTCGTCTCGACCGGCTTTGCGAGCCAAATGGTGTTCGCATAATCGCGGATGGCGCGGTCGGCAGCGAAAATGCCTGCCTTTGCGGTGTTGACAAGGGACATAGAGTTCCACTTGGTCTGGTCCTTATAAAGCTGTTCGGCTTTCTGCTGTGCATGGCTGTAAGAAGCAAAGTCTGCAAGCGCCATGTACTGGTCGACGTTGAGGAGTGCCTGGTGCAGGTTCTGGAACGTCTTGCCGTTAAAGCCCTGGCCGAGAGCATCCATCGCCTTGCGGATGATGTCGTTGTGCTCGTACTGGTTTCTCGGGTTGTAGCCGGAAGCGCGCAGGCTGTTGACCTCGGGCGTCGTCATGCCGAAGAGGATGATGTTGTCGTCGCCCACTGCGTCGTGAATTTCCACGTTCGCGCCGTCCAGCGTGCCGAGGGTGATGGCGCCGTTGATCATAAACTTCATGTTGGAGGTGCCGGAAGCCTCTGTACCCGCAAGGGAGATCTGTTCGCTGATCTCCGCCGCCGGGGTGAGCAGCTCTGCCCAGGATACGCAGTAGTTTTCAACGAAGATGACGCGCAGCTTCTGGTTGACGCGCGGGTCGTTGTTGATGGTATCGGCAAGGCAGACGATGAACTGGAGAATTTCCTTTGCGAAATAGTAGCCCGGGGCTGCCTTTGCGCCGAAGAAGAACGTGTGCGGGGTATAATCCGCGTTCGGGTTTTCGAGCAACCACTGGTATACGGAGAGAATATGCAGCGCATTCATGTGCTGGCGCTTGTACTCGTGCAGACGCTTGACCTGTACGTCGAAAATGCTGTTCGGGTCAACGATCTGGCCCTGCGTGCGCTTAACGTGCTCGGCAAGGCGCTGCTTGTTGTGCAGCTTGATCTCGGCAAGCTTCTTCTGCACGGAGGTATCGTCCTTATATTTCATCAGCTTCTCAAGCTGAGCAGCATCGTGGATGAAGCCGTCGCCCGTCAACTCGGTGATAAGGGAAGCAAGCTCCGGGTTCGACTGGTTCAGCCAGCGGCGGTGTGCAATGCCGTTTGTGACGTTCTTGAACTTCTGCGGCCACTCGGTGTAGAAATCGTGGAACACGCTGTCCTTCAAAATCTCACTGTGCAGCGCGGAAACGCCGTTCGTGCTGTGGGTTGCATATACGGCAAGGTTTGCCATGCGCACATAGCCGTCGTTCAGCGGGGCCATGCGCCAGATCTTGCCTTCGTCCACGCCCTTTGCACGCATCTCTACCCAGAAGCGGCGGTTGATCTCCTCCACGATCTGATAGATACGCGGCAGACGGGATTTAAAGAGGTCTGCGCTCCAGCACTCGAGCGCCTCGCTCATAACGGTGTGGTTCGTGTACGCGATGGTGCGGGTCACAATGTCCCAAGCTGCGTCCCACTCGTAGCCGCATTCGTCGAGCATAATGCGCATGAGCTCCGGAATGGCAAGCACGGGGTGCGTGTCGTTGAGGTGGATCGCCGCAAGCTTCGGCAGATCATCGAGGGAGCTGTGCGTATACAGATGGCGGCGCACAATGTCCTGTACGGAAGCGGAAACGAGGAAGTACTGCTGTGCAAGGCGCAGGCTCTTGCCCTCGTAGTGGTTGTCTTCCGGGTAGAGGACCTTCGTAATAGTCTCTGCCATCGCCTTCTGCTCCATAGCGCGCATGTAGTTGCCGCTGTTGAAGAGCTTCATATCGAATTCGTTGGCTTCCGCGCGCCAGATGCGCAGCACGGAAATGCCCTTGCCGTCCATACCGGAAACGTACAGGTCGTACGGAATAGCCATAACGGGGTTGTAATCCTTGTGGCGAACGGAATGGTAGTGGTCGTGCCACTGCTCCTCAATGTAGCCGTCGAAGTGCACTTCAATCGCGCTTTCGTCGACCTTCTGCATCCAGACCTCGCCGCCCGGAAGCCAGAAGTCCGGCAGCTCCGTCTGCCAACCCTCAACGAGCTTCTGACGGAAAATACCGTATTCATAGCGCAGGGAATAGCCCATGGCCGGGTAGCCCTGTGTTGCAAGGCCGTCAAGGAAGCAGGCGGCAAGACGGCCGAGGCCGCCGTTGCCAAGGCCGGCGTCCGGCTCCTGTTCGTAAAGGTTATCGAGCTTTACGCCCATTTCGGAAAGTGCTTTGCGGAAGCTGTCCTCGAGACCGAGGTTAAACAGGTTGTTCTTCAGGGAGCGGCCCAGCAGGAACTCCATGCACAGGTAGTAGATCTGCTTTGTCTCCTGCTTTTCAGCTTCGTGTACAAATTCGTCGCGGCCGCGGACGAGCAGGTCGCGCACCACAAGTGCGGATGCTTTGTAGAATTCATCGTCGGAAGCGTTCTCTGCGGAAACGCCGTAGATGTGCGAGAGCTTCTCGCGGATCGCGCTCTTGACCTGCGCGGGGGTCATCTTGTAATTCATTCTTTGTCCTCCATGTGTTATGCGTGAAAAACACGCCAGATTTGTGTTATATGCACAAAATTAAATGCGTTATGATTAAAAAACAAATGGTTTATACCCATTATATACTAAAATCATGAAAAATTCAAGACCAATAGCGGGCGGATAAGCAGAAATTAAAGCTGTGGCTTTGTATAGTTTCGACAGAAAATATCGGCTTTCGGTATAAACCGGCCGAAAACCGCAGTGCGCCTGTCTTTTTTCGACCTTACACACACCGTATACCATTATATATGGGAAAACAGCAGGTTACAAGTACATTTGTGTAAAATCTGTGCAGATTTTGCAGAAAACCGCCGAAACGCCCGTCTTGCGCGCTTTTTTTGACAAGGCGGGGCTTTTGGTATATAATGCAGAACAGAGTATAACCTGCGTAAAATCGGCGCGGGGAAAGGAATCTGTGCAATGGAAAAAACGAGATTCAAACTGAATATCTGCGGCGTGGACGTCACCGTTTCCGGCGATGTGGACCGCGACGGTGCAGAAGCCATCGCAGAGCGTGTGCGCGTGCGTATGGAAGAGGTTTTAAACAACGCCTACGGCGCGACCATAGAGAAAGCGGCGGTCATTGCGGCCATGAACCTGAGCGAGGAGCTTTCCCGCACGGAGGCCGCTTTGAATCAGGCCCGCGAGGAAGCGGATGCCCTGCGCACAAAGACAAAGGAATTTGCCGGTGCGGACAGCCTGAAGGCCCGCCTTTCCGAAGCGGAAATGAAGCTCGGCGTTTTGCAGGAAAAGCTGCGCCTTGCCGAAAACCGCGCCGAAGCTGCGGAAAAGGAAGCGGAAGAAGCGAAAGCCGCTGCCCAAAACGCAGCGCACACGGCAGCTGCAGAACCGCTCGACCTGCCGCCCATCGACCTGCGCAACCCCATGCTGCCCGATTACGGCGACGAAACGGGGCTTGTGAGCTTTTTCGAAAAGGCAGACGTAAAGGAGACCGCGCGTGAAGACGAAGAAGATTGAGGTGCTCGCGCCCGCCGGTAATCCTGCGGCCCTGAAAGCGGCGGTGTTCGCCGGTGCGGATGCCGTGTACATGGGCGGCTCGCTGTTTTCTGCCAGGGCATCGGCGGTGAATTTTTCGCGTGAAGAAATGCGGGAAGCGGTGCTTTTTGCCCGCGAGCGCAATGTGCGCGTGTACGTCACGGTTAACACGCTTTTAAAAGATGACGAACTTCCCGAAGCGCTCGATTTCTGCAAGTTCCTGTGTTCTGTTCCCGTAGACGGCATTTTGATCCAGGACATGGGTCTGTTTAATATTCTGCGCGAAGCCTGCCCCGAGATGCCTTTGCACGCCTCTACCCAGATGAGCCTGCACACGCCCGGCGGCGCGGCCTTATTAAAGGAACTCGGTGCGTCCCGCGTCGTTTTGGCGCGTGAGATGTCTTTGAAAGAAATTGAAGAAGTCTCAAAAAAGACCGATGTGGAGCTTGAAGCTTTCGTGCACGGCGCGCTGTGCATGTCGCTTTCCGGCCAGTGCTATTTCAGCGCCATGCTTGGCGGCCGCAGCGGCAACCGTGGGCGCTGTGCTCAAACCTGCCGTCTGCCGTTTGCCGCGCCCGGTGGCACGGGGCACGACCTCAGTTTAAAGGACATGTCGTTCATCGACCACATCGAAACGCTGCACAATGCCGGCGTATGTTCCGCAAAGATCGAGGGCCGCATGAAGCGCCCGGAGTACGTGGCGGCGGCAGTCGCGGCGTGCCGAAAAGCAGCAGACGGCGAGTCTGTGCCGGAAAACCTGCTCGAACATTTAAACGCGGTGTTCTCGCGCTCCGGCTTTACGGACGGCTATCTGTCCGCTCACAGAGGACGCATCATGTTCGGCACCCGCACAAAGGAAGACGTGGAAAGCGCAAATTCCGCCGTGTTCGCGCAGCTGCATACTTTATATAAAAACGAAGCGCAGCGTGTGCCGGTGACATTCACATTAAGCGCCTTTGCGGGCGAAAATCCGCGCGTCACAGTCTCGGCCGGCGAAAACGAAGCGGTCGTAACGGCAGAAGACTGCGTATGCGAAATCGCGCAGAAGCTGCCCGTCAACACCGAACGCTGGGAGCAGCAGTTAAGAAAAACCGGCGGCACGCCGTATTTGTGCGAAGCGGTGCAAATCGATACCGATGAAAAAACCGCATTGCCCATTTCCGTTTTGAACGGTCTGCGCCGTGAAGCGCTGGAAAAGCTCGGCGAACAGCGCCGCGAAAAGCCCGCCGTATCGTTTAAAGATATTCCGCTCGATACGCGTACACATGGTGGAAGCGGCCGGCCTAAACTCCGCGCGTTCTTCAAAGACTGCGCGCAGGTGCCGGAAAATATTTCCATGCTGGAAGCGGTCATTCTGCCGCTCGACGCCGACGAAGCGACGCGCACGCGCTGCAAAAACGCGGGTGTTGAGGTAATTCTTGCCCTGCCGCGCGCGCTGTGGGGCATCGAAAACGCGGTGCGCGCACGCATGAAAGCGTGCAAAGCCATGGGCGATACGCACTTTTACTGCGGCAATCTCGGTGCGCTCGCCCTGTGCAAGGAACTTGGTGTGTCCGCGCACGGCGGATTTTCGCTCAATGTATTCAATACGGAATGCCTGCGCTTTTTTGAAGAATTCGGCTTAGACGATACCGAGCTTTCCTTTGAACTGACCGGCGACGAAATTCGCGGTCTCGGCGGCGAGCTGCCGCGCGGCATTTTGCTCTACGGCCGTCAGGCCCTGATGCTCACGCGCAACTGTCCGCTTGCAAATTCGCCGAAGGGCTGCTTAAACTGCAAGCATGCGGGCAAAATCCGTGACCGCAAGGGCGTGGAATTTCCCGTGCACTGCACGCGTTTTGAGGGCAAAACCGTGTATTCCGAGGTCTTTAACAGCGTGCCGCTCGTGCTCTTTGACCGCCCCGTTTCAAATGTCGATTTCGGTGTTTTGCGATTCTCTGTGGAAAACGCCGTGGAAACGCAGGCGATTTTAGACGCTGCCGTTCGTCATGAAAAGCCGCATTCCGACTGCACCCGAGGACTTTTCCTCCGCGGCGTGCTTTGATTGTGGAAAACTCGGTGGAAAGTGTTTAGAACTTTCTTTTTGAACAGACTGTGAACTCAAAAAAACCGCAGAAATAAGCCGTTTTTCATTTTCCACAGCGCTGTGGAAACAGTTATCCACAATGAGGGAAAACCGGGAAAAAGTGTGAAAAACGGGAATTTTTGGGATACTGTATATAGACAAGGAGCAAAAAATGGAACAAAATATGGTTTTAAAACTGATGCGTGTGCGCGAGGGTGCGATCATCCCGAAGCAGGCGACGGCGGGCAGCGCGGGCTATGACCTGTGCGCGTGTATGGACGCCCCGCAGACGATCGAGCCGGGCGAAAAATCTGTCTTTCCAAGCGGCCTTGCGGCGGAAATTCCCGCAGGCACGGCGGGCTTTATTTTCACCCGCAGCGGTCTCGGCATCAAAAAGGGCATTCATGTCACGAACGGTGTCGGTGTTGTGGACAGCGATTACCGCGGCGAAATTCAGATCGGCCTGCATAATTTGAGCGCAGAGCCGTACACGGTGCAGCCGGGCGAGCGCATTGCGCAGATGATCATCATGCCGTACTTCGCGCCGATGATCGAGGAGGTCACGTCCCTGACGGAGACCGACCGCGGTGCAGGCGGTTTTGGCAGCACGGGGAGAAAGGCGTAAGCTTTTTGACCTTTGCGGTGGATTTTTCTAAAGGCTTGCTTTTGGCAAGCCTTTCAGGAAACCTATGCAACTGGGTTTCCTACATTTTGAACGTCCCCCGGACGTTCGTAGCAATGCGAAGCATTGCTTACTACCATTCCTAGTTTTTGTGAACGCAAAGGTGTTTCGTCGTCTGCGGACGACGACTCAGGGCGTTGCCCCGAGACCCCACAGCCTTTTGAAAAAGGCTGGCGAAAACTTTTAACCGTGCTTACAGGAGCCACGGTGGTGAGATTCAAAAATAAATTTTCAAATTGCGGCGGTGTTCACGATTTTTCGGTTGAAGCTCCGCCGCTGTTTTGTTATACTGAATAAGTATGAGTGCCGCATGCTGCAAAGACGCGCGGCACACCAAAGTTTTACCCGCTTCGGGAGGTTTTATCCTATGGGTTCCCTGCAATCTACGATCATGGCGGGGCTTTCCTCGCTTTTTTCTCTTTTTTCAACATCCATTAAAGACATCGGCATCGACCTCGGCACGGCCAACACGCTCGTTTACGTACGCGGTGAGGGCATTGTGCTGCGTGAGCCGTCCGTTGTGGCGGTGGACGCGAACTCCAACGAGGTCTTAGCCGTCGGCAAAAAGGCCAAGGAAATGCTCGGCCGCACGCCGGAGTCCATCACGGCGGTGCGCCCGTTAAAAGACGGCGTCATTGCGGATTTTGAGGTGACGGCAGCCATGCTCAAATACTTTGTGCGCAAGGCCATCAAGGCCGGTTCGTTCACGCGCCCGCACATCGTCATCTGCATTCCCTCCGGCGTCACAGAGGTGGAGCGCCGCGCGGTGGAAGATGCCGCAAAGCAGGCCGGTGCAAGCCGTGTGGAGCTCATTTTGGAGCCCGTCGCGGCGGCTATCGGTGCAGGTCTGCCCACAGGCGAGCCGGTCGCAAGCATGGTTCTGGACATCGGCGGCGGCACAAGCGAAACGGCGGTCATCTCTTACGGCGACCCCATCGTGGCCGATTCCGTCCGTGTGGCGGGCGATAAATTTGATGCGGCTATTGTTTCACATTTGCGCAAAAAGTACGGCGTGCTCATCGGCGAGCGCACGGCGGAGGATGTCAAATTGCAGATCGGTTCCGCTTATCCGCTTGAGGAGCTCAGCAGCGTCTCCATGGAGGTGCGCGGCCGCAGTGCGGCGGACGGTCAGCCGAAAAACATCACCGTTACGGCGGAAGACGTGCGCGAGGCGCTTTTGGTGCCGCTGAAGGCCGTGTTCGAGTCCGTGCACCGCGTTTTGGAGCGGACCCCGCCGGAGCTTTCCGCAGATCTTTTGGATATGGGTCTCACGCTCACGGGCGGCGGTGCACTGCTGCGTGGCTTAGACCGCTTTTTGCATGAAGCGACGGGCCTGCCCGTGCAGGTCGCGGAGCGCCCGCTCGACTGCGTAGCCGAGGGTGCAGGCCGCACATTAGAGGGCAAAGCGCATATCCCCGCAAACGCGCGCGGCGCGGTAAAAGCTGCAGAAAAATAAATTGAATTTGACTTTAAATAAAAATCGAAAGGCAGGTGCGGCGCATGGAGAAATTCACCTCTAAAAATTTTAAAATTTTAATGATCGCGGTTGTCGTTCTGCTCGGCGTGCTCGTGTACGGCTTAAACGCCGGAACATCCGTGTTCTCAAACGTGTTCGGCACGGTATCCGCACCGTTGCTCACGGCGGGGACGAATACCACCGAGGGCGCAAAGGAGTTTTTAAATTTGGACGGCATGTCCAAAGAGGAGCTTAAAGCGCTGTACAACGACCTTTCGGAGGAAAACCGGAAGCTGCGCGAACAGCTTGTGGATTACTACACCTTAAAAGACGAGAATGCTTCGTATGAAAATATCCTCTCCGTCAAAAAAGCCATGCCCGACCTGCAATTAGCCGCGGGAAGCGTCGTAGGGCGCGACCCGAACGACGTGTTCGGTGATTTCACCATCAACTGCGGCAGCCTTGCGGGCGTATCCGTCGGCGATGCCGTCATCACGGAAACGGGCGTCGTAGGTGTTGTGGAGGAGGTCTACGCCGCGTCAAGCCGCGTGCGGTCGATTTTATCCGAAAAGACGCAGATCGGCGCCACGGATAAATCATGCAAGGAAAGCGGCGTCGTCACAAGCGACATTCAGTTTGCAAACAGCGGCAAGGTGAAAATGCTGTACCTTACAAGAGATACCGAGGTGCAGCCGGGCTCCATCATTACCACGAGCGGCGCGGGCGGCGTGTTCCCGGGCGATTTGCTCATCGGGCGTGTGGACAGCGTGGAGCGCAGCAACGCGGATTCCTCGTACTATGCCATTTTGACCCCATACGTGGACGTAACAGAGGTGACGGATGTCTTCGTCGTGACGGATTTCGACGGCAAGGGCGACGTTACAACCGGCTTGCCGGAGACGAATAACAAAGATGAAGAAGACCCCGCGCAGACCGCAAGCAAGGGAAATGAGTAAAAGGAGTGAACAGCCATGCCAAACCGCAAAAAATGGATACGCTATGTCTTGTATGCGGTCGAAATTCTGCTGCTGTTCCTCTTGCAGGATACGCCGGGGCTGCTGCCGCAGATCATGGGCGCAAAGCCGCTTCTGGTGCTCTCGGCCGCACTCACCGTCGCTATGGTGGAGGAGTGCACACCCGCTATGGCGTTCGGCATGTACGCCGGGTTTCTGGCCGATATCGGCAGCGGGGCTGTGTTCGGGTACCACGCGCTCACGTTCGGGGTGCTGTGCTTTTTGCTGAGCGGCCTGTGCGGCACCAGAATTCAAATTCAGCTTTTCACATCGGTCTTAATGGGCCTGTGGAGCTGCGCCGTCGCCGTTTTGCTCGATTGGCTCGCGCTGTACGTCGCAGCCGGGTATTCGCTGACGGTGTACGCGCTCGTCACAAAATATCTGCCCATTTATTTTTATACGCTTTTAACGGTGCCGGTGTGCTACGGCCTGCAAGCGTGGGTGCGCAAGCCCCGTGTGCGCAGCGCCATCCGGCGGCGCAGAACAAAGCTGCATAAGCTGCAGAAAATTTAAGTTTTCAACGAAAGGAGACGACAGCTGTGAAAAAAGGACGCGGCCGCTATATTTTCTGCGGCGTTATGCTTGCTGCCGTTTTTCTTTTGTATGTCGGGCGGCTTGCGCAGTGGCAGCTTTTAGAGGGCAGCGCGTTTGAAGAGGAGGCCGTGCAGTCCTCCGCAACGTATTTAAAACTCACCGGCACGCGCGGCGAAATTTTAGACGCAAACGGAAACGTGCTCGCAGGCAACCGCTCTGTGTATAACATCACGTACAGCCGCCTTTCCGGCAGCAATGAAACGCGCAACGCCGTCGTTTTAGAGACCGTAAAGTTGCTCGAAACACTTGGCGTCCCGTGGACAGACCGCCTGCCCATCGAAGTGAAAGCGGGCCAGTATAAATTCAAAACCAAAGCGACCTCCGAGATCGAAACGCTGAAAAGCGAAGACATCTTAGACTTACCCTCGAGCGCCACGGCAGACGAGTGCATGGAATCGCTCATCGAGCGGTATGACCTCGAAGCCTATACAAGCCCCGAAGACATCCGCCGTATCGCGTCCGTGCGCTACGGCATGGAGCGCGCGTATTTCAGCCGCACGAACCCGTTCGTGCTCGCAAAAGACATTTCCATCGAAACGGTGGAGCTCTTAAGTGAGCGCAGCACAGATTTGCCGGGCATTGAAACGCAGGTGGAGCAGACGCGCGAATACCCGGAGGGCGATTTGGCTCCGCATATCGTCGGCACGCTGGGTGCCATTTCGCAAGAACAGTACGATGCTGCCGAGGAAGCGGGCAACACGTATTCCGCCTCAAACGTTTCCGGCTATTCCTATACGGATACCGTCGGCCAAAGCGGTATTGAGAGCGTGTTCGAGTCCACCCTGCGCGGCAAAAACGGCAAAGAGAGCGTCACAACGGATGCTACCGGCAAAGTGACCTCCACCACCGTGACGGAGCCACCGGAAGCGGGCGATTCCGTGTGGCTTACCATAGACAGCAATGTGCAGCGCGCGGCCGTAAACGCGCTCGCCGAGCAGATTGAAGCGAAGCCGACCGAAGACTGCGAGGCCGGTGCGGTTGTCGCCTTGGACGTGAACACCGGCGGCATCATCGCCAGCGCAACCTGCCCGAATTTCGACCTTGAAAAGTACAATACGGACGATGCGTATTTGACGCAGCTTTATGCGGACGAAAGCCGGCCGCTTTTCAACCGCGCATTAAACGGCATCTTTACGCCGGGTTCCGTTTTTAAGCCCCTTGTCGCCTTGGCGGCGCTGGAGGAAGGCGTCATCACGCCGACCTCTCACCCCGTGAACTGCGACGGTGCGTACCACTATTATGCGCCGGATTACGAACCGGGCTGCCTCGGCGTGCACGGCGAGGTGGATGTGTACGGCGCCATCCGCAACTCCTGCAACGCGTTTTTCTTTGACGTGGGCCGCATGCTGACCATTCACAAAATGCACACGTATGCAGAGCTGTTCGCTCTCGGAGAAAAGACCGGGTGCGAATTGAGTGAGACTGCGGGCATCATGTCCGACCCCAAAACGTATACAGAGCGCCACGGCGCAAACTGGTACGACGGCCTCACCATTCAGGCGGCCATTGGCCAGTGCGACGATATGTTCACGCCGATCGAGCTTGCGGAATACTGTGCCATGATCGCAAACGGTGGCACGCGCTACAAAACGCATTTCTTAAATAAAGTCACAGACTACGACCGCGCGGTGGAAAAAGAGACCGCACAGCCGGAGGTCGTGTTACAGGCAGAGATCGAGGACGAATACTTTAAAGCTGTGCGCGAGGGCATGCGGCAGGTGTGTACAGAGGGCACGGCGGCTTCTACTTTCGCGGATTTCGGCATCGCTGTCGCGGGCAAGACCGGCACGGCGGAAAATGCCGACCATTCCGATAACCTGACGTTCATCGGCTTTGCACCGTACGAGAACCCGGAGATCGCCGTGGCGGTCGTCATCGAATACGGCGGCAAAGGTGATGCCGCAAAGGAGACGGCAAAGGCGGTTTTTGAAGCCTATTTTGCCGAAACGCTCCAAAAGGAGACGAAAAGCGAAGAGACTACCGCATCGGAAAGCGCGGAATGATTCGCATGCAGATCGGATATTTGTCTGCTTCGACAAAAAAACCGCGGTGTTTTTGTCTCGCTGTGATAAAATTGCGGTATAGCCATTTTTGCTTTTGACTACCGTGCATTTTTGTGTTATTATGTTTAATGAGGTATTATCTATGGGTACTGCTATTGTTGTCACATCGGGAAAAGGCGGCGTGGGGAAATCCACCGTTTCGCTTGGGCTGGCTTCTCAGTTTGCGGCGGGCGGCGAACGCGTTCTGCTTTTGGATTGTGACGCGGGCCTGCGCAGTCTGGACCGTATGACCGGCACAGAGGAAGCGCTCGTGTTTGACAGTTCGGACGTTGTGGCAGGGCGCTGCGCGCCTGCGGATGCGATTTACCCGTGCGTGACCATGCCCGGCGTGTCTTTAATGCCTGCCCCGGCAAGCGGCGAAGATCTTGTGCCGGAACGCGTCATGCTCAGACTCGTTCCGCTTTTAAAGCGCTATTTTGACCGCGTGATCCTTGATTCTCCCGCGGGCGTGGGGCGTGGCTTCCGCGCGGCGGCAGCGGCGGCGGACTGCGCGCTTATTGTGTGCAACTCGGACCCCGTGTGTATCCGCGATGCGTCCATCGTGCGCAGGCTTTTAACAGAGCTTGAGGTACCGCAGCAGCGGCTCGTCATCAATCGCTTTAACGCCGAATATTTCGGCAGCCTTTCCGCCGGGCGGGAAGACGCCGGCGGCCTGCGCGACCTCGATGATGTCATCGACCAAAGCGGCGTGCGGCTCATCGGCATCGTACCCGAAGATAGACAAATGACGGCTGCTTTTCAGCGTGGCTGCGTGCCGGCGGATGACCTGCCCGGCATGACGGCGCTTTCCCGCATAGCGGCACGCATGAACGGTGTTTCGGTTCCCTTATCGTTGTGACATTTGGGATAGGGGCCGAATGATTATAAACAGGGAGGAATTTTTATGAATATCGCGCTTACGGCGCATGACGCAAAAAAAGAGCTTATGGTACAGTTCTGCATCGCTTACTGCGGTATCCTGAGCCGGCATAATCTCTGTGCGACCGGCACCACCGGTAAGCTTGTAGAGGAAGCAACCGGTCTTTCGGTCCACCGCTTTTTAAGCGGCCCACAGGGCGGCGATCAGCAGATTGCGGCGCGTATCTCCTGCAACGAGATCGACCTTTTGCTGTACTTCCGCGACCCCATGCAGAAGCAGGCACTGGAGCCGCACGATAAAAACCTGCTCCGTCTCTGCGACCTGAATAACATTCCCGTGGCGACGAACATCGCAACGGCAGAGGTGCTCATCCATGGTCTCGAGCGCGGCGACCTCGATTGGCGCGAGATTGTAAAGCTGTAAATTTAAAACCAAAGCGTATGCTTTGAAAATACACCGGCATTGACCGGGAAGAGTATCTGCCATGGGGCACAAAACAGAGAGCGCCGCAAATGCTGAGAGCGGCGCGTGCATCCGGCAGAGAAAGACACCCGTGAGCCGCACGAAAGTGCGTTTTCCGCGTTAAGGAAAGAAAGGGGAGGGAAAGCTTTCGCTTTTTCTCCCGAAAAAGGGTGGCACCACGAACCTGTTTCGTCCCTTATCCGTTTTGGGTAAGGGTTTTTTTATTTTTCATGAATGAGAGGGATATTTTATGGAATTGATCACAAAAGCGCCTAAGGGCACCGTGGATATCATTCCGGGCGAATCCGAAAAATGGTCGCTTGTGGAAGCCGTTATGACGGATGAAGCGGAACTGAACGGTTTTTCCGAGATCCGCACCCCGGTGTTTGAGCACACCGAGCTCTTCCTGCGCTCCGTCGGCGACACCACCGATGTGGTGGAAAAGCAGATGTACACGTTTGAAGATAAGGGCGGCCGCTCCATTACGCTGCGCCCGGAGGGCACGGCGGGCGCCGTGCGCGCCATGCTGGAAAACGGCCTATATAACGGCGGTTACCCGGTAAAGCTCTACTATAAGACCTCCTGCTACCGCTACGAAAAGCCGCAGGCAGGCCGTCTGCGCGAGCTGCATCAGTTCGGCGTGGAGATGTTCGGCACCGCAGAACCGGCGGCGGACGCACAGGTCATCGCTATGGCCATGTCCATTTTTAATCGTCTCGGCCTTGCCGATGACATCGAGGTCTCCATCAACTCCATCGGCTGCCCCACCTGCCGTGCAGAGTACAGAAAAGCGCTGAGAAATTACTTTGAAGGCTATAAGGATCAGCTCTGCGAAACCTGCAACTCCCGTCTGGAGCGCAACCCCATGCGTATTCTGGACTGCAAAAGCCCCGTCTGCGGCGAGATCGCCAAGGGCGCGCCGAAGATCACGGATTACCTCTGCGACGACTGCCGTGCGCACTTTGAAAAGGTGCAGACGCTGCTGAAATCGATCGATATTCCGTTTTCCATCGATCCCGGCCTTGTCCGCGGCCTCGATTACTACACCCGCACCGTGTTTGAGTTCCCCTCGAAGCGCTTTGGTTTCGCGCTCGGCGGCGGCGGACGCTACGACGGCCTCGTGGAGGAAGTCGGCGGCAAGCCCACACCGGCGCTCGGCTTCGGCCTCGGCCTTGACCGCATCTTAATGGCGATGAACGAAATGGGCGCAGACTTCGGACAGGACTCAAAGTGCGAGATCTACATCGCATCCTTGGGCGAAGCGGCGCAGATGAAAGCGTTCCAGCTCACCGAAAAAATGCACAGCTGCGGCATCGCGGCAGACTGCGACCTGTGCGCGCGCGGCCTGAAAGCCCAGATGAAGTACGCGGATAAGATCGGCGCGCAGTACAGCATCGTCCTCGGCGACGATGAGATCGCAAGCGGCAAAGCCGTGCTCAAAAATATGAAGACGGGTGAAAAGAAAAAGATCTCCCTCAACGACGACTTTGTCGATACGTACATCACGGCCGTCACCGAGCAGGAAGACGCCATGCCCATCACATTTTAATGCGTTATACTAAACGAAAGAGGAAATAAACCATGACACAATCGAGAACCCATACCTGCGGTGAGCTCCGCCTTGCAAATGCGGGCGAGACCGTCACCTTGGTCGGCTGGATGGAGAACATCCGCGAAGTCGGCAATAACTTTGCGTTTTTGGTGCTGCGCGATTTCTACGGCACCACGCAGGTCGTCATCGAAAACGAAGAGATGATGAACATCGTAAAGCCCCTCAATAAGGAATCCACCATTTCCGTCACGGGCGTCGTGCGCGAGCGCACCAGCAAAAACCCGAAGCTCCCCACCGGCGACATCGAGATCGCGCCGATGGAGATCACCGTGCTCGGCCGCTGCCGCTACAACGAGCTGCCGTTTGAGATCAACCACTCCCGCGAAGCAGATGAGAGCCAGCGCCTCAAATACCGCTATCTCGACCTGCGCAACCCGGAAGTAAAGGCCAATATCGTTCTGCGCTGCAACGTCGTTTCCGCACTGCGCAGCGCTATGACAGAGCACGGCTTTTTAGAGATCACCACGCCGATCCTCACGGCTTCCTCGCCGGAGGGCGCGCGCGATTATCTCGTCCCCGCCCGTAAGCACCCGGGCAAGTTCTACGCCCTGCCGCAGGCCCCGCAGCAGTTTAAGCAGCTTTTGATGACTGCGGGCTTTGACCGCTACTTCCAGATCGCACCGTGCTTCCGCGATGAGGACGCGCGCGGCGACCGTTCCCCGGGCGAATTCTACCAGATGGATATGGAAATGGCGTTCGCCTCGCAGGAAGACGTTTTCGCCGTCATCGAAGACGTTCTCCCGCCGATCTTTGCAAAGTACGGCACGTATGATATTGCGTCCTCCGCGCCGTTTGCCCGCATCCCGTACCGTCAGGCTATGGAGGAGTTCGGCTCCGATAAGCCCGACCTGCGCATCGACCTGCGCGTCAAGGATGTCACGGATATTCTTGCAGGCTGCGGCTTCGGCCCGTTTGAAAACAACATCGTCAAGGCTGTCCCGGTCTCCAACTGCAAGCTCGCCCGCAAGGCGGTCGATAAGCTCTGCGCAGACGTAGAGGTGCAGGCCGGCCAGAAGCCGTATTGGTTCAAGGTCGACGAGTCCGGCGCCATTGCCGGCGGCATCGCAAAGTTCATCAATGCGGATGAAAAGACCGTGGAAGCCGTCAAATCCGCGCTGTCCCTCGAGCCGAATACACTCGTGTTCCTCTCCGCAGGCAAGCGCGAGGAAGCCCAGAAGACCGCAGGCGTCATGCGCCGTATGCTCGGCGCAGCGTGCGAGGGCCATATGGATAAAGAGCGCTATGAGTTCTGCTGGATCGTCGATTTCCCGATGTACGAGATCGGCGAGGAATCCGGCGAGCTGGAGTTCTGCCACAACCCGTTCTCCATGCCCTCCGGCGGCATGGAAACGCTGCTCAAGGCCGAGCGCGGCGAGATCGACCCGCTCGACATTCTGGCAGACCAGTACGACCTCGTCTGCAACGGCGTAGAGCTCTCCTCCGGCGCTGTGCGTAACCACGACCCGGAGATCATGGTCAAGGCGTTCGAAATGGTACGCCTCGGCGAGGACGACGTCAAGGCAAAGTTCCCGGCCATGTACAACGCATTCTGCTACGGTGCGCCGCCGCACGCCGGCATTGCCCCGGGCGTAGACCGCATGGTCATGCTGCTCTCCGGCGAAGAGTCCATCCGTGAGGTCATCGCGTTCCCGATGAACAAGAGCGCACAGGATGTCATGATGGATGCACCGTCTGCCGTTACGGAAGCACAGCTCAAAGAGCTGCACATCGCCGTGACGGAAGAAGAGTAATGTTCTCCCCAGCACAGATAACGTATAAAAACGAGCGGCTCGGCGATACCGATTTTACGGACGCCGAGCTGCGCGGCTATACGTTTGAAAATTGCGACCTGCGCGGCGCGGTGTTTTCCGGCGCTTTGCTCGAAAAATGCCGTTTTTCCGCGTGTGCGTTCGATTTTGCCCGCTTAAACGACGTTTTGGCGCGCGGCTGTTCGTTTGAAAACTGCACGTTTTCGGGCGCAAGCTTATTCGTCACCGCGTTTGAGAATTGCCGCGTCTCGGGCTGCTCGTTTTCCGGGGCAGATCTCACCGGTTGGACCGTGCGCGGCGGCACGCTCGAATACTGCGTGCTCGATAGCTGTTTTTTAAAAAAGCAGGACTTTTCCGGCATCAGCCTGCGCGGCACAAGCTTTGCGGAAGCGGACCTCGAAAAAGCCGACCTTTCCGGCTGCGACCTCACCGAAGCCGTGTTCCGCAACGCGCAGATGAAAGACTGCGACCTGCGCCGCGCCAAATTTTCGCGCACGGATATCCGCTTTGCGAAAATGCAGAAAACGAAGATCGATTTAGAAGGCGCCGTGTATCTTGCAGGCCTGCTCGGCGCCGTCGTAAATTGAAAAATCCCGGCAAAAAAATTTCGCGAAAAACGCGGTTTATTTTGTCAACCGCCGTATGGCATGCATAGGACTTATAAATGGGTATAGACGGTGTGAAACTACGCCGAAATGTACCCCAAAAACCGCGAAAAAACGGCATGAAACCACAAGTTATACCGTGCGTTATGGAGAGAACCGCTTCTATGACGCACGGTATATTTTGTTATTATTATGTAAACCGCACACTATATATAGTGTTTTTACCCTATATAATGCCCTTGACATGTATAGGAAAAGCGCCTATAATCGAAAGTACAGAAAGCGCAGAGCCGAACCTTTGGGGCTTTGCGCCGGGGAGAAACGGAAAGGGAAGTTAAACGTATGATTCGATATATCGTCAAGCGCAGCGGGGACAAGGTGTCGTTCGATGCGCGGAAAATACGAAGCGCCATTTTTAAGGCCAATACAAGGATCGCCGCAGAGCGTATGAGCGACGCCGACCTGAACGCATTGACCGAAGAGGTGCTTACAGCGCTCGAAAAGCTGCCGGGCACGCCCACGGCGCAGAAAATCCAGAGCGTGGTGGAGGAGAAGCTCCTCGCTGCCGATTACGCCAAAACGGCGAACGCCTACATCAACTACCGCGCGGAGCATGAGCACCTGCGCGAAATGGACGACGAACTCGTGAAAATTTTTGAAAACCTCACGTTCCGCCCGTCCGAAGAAGACGACCTGAAACGCGAAAACGCGAATATCAACGCCGATACCGCCATGGGCACCATGCTGAAATACGGCTCCGAAAGCGCCAAGGCGTTTTACGATAAATACGTCATCCCGCCGGAGATCGCCAAGGCCCACGCGGACGGCGACATCCACATTCACGATAAGGATTTTTACGCCCTCACCGAAACGTGCTGCCAGATCGACCTTTTAAAGCTGTTTCACGACGGCTTTTCCACGGGTCACGGCTATTTGAGAGAGCCGAACGACATCCGCAGCTACGCCGCGCTCGCGTGCATCGCCATTCAGGCGAACCAAAACGAGATGCACGGCGGCCAGAGCGTGCCGAACTTCGACTATGCCATGGCGGAGGGCGTGAAGAAAACGTACCGCAAGCAGTATTTCCGCGCGCTTGCGCAGTATATCGAGGTGCGGTTCGACATGAGCGCCTCCGATGCCGCCGCGCTGACAGCCGCCATCAAGGAAGCGCTCGGCACCGATGTCACCATGCACGCCGCGGAAGCGTATGCCGAAAAGCTGCGCGCATTTCTGCCGCGCCACCAGGCAGAAAACGGCTTCCAGATCATCACCGGCGACGCCGCCCGCGCCGCCGCGGAATACGCTGCCAAAACCGCCTATAAAGAAACGGATAACGCCACATATCAGGCCATGGAAGCGCTTGTCCACAATTTAAATACTATGAATTCCCGCGCCGGCGCACAGGTGCCGTTCAGCTCCTTAAACTATGGCACCGATACGTCGCCGGAGGGCAGAATGGCCGTGCACAACCTGCTCCGCGCAACGGAAGCGGGCCTCGGCGACGGCGAAACGCCCATTTTTCCCGTGCAGATCTTCAAGGTCAAGGAGGGCGTCAATTACAACGAGGGTGATCCCAACTACGACCTGTTCCGCCACGCGCTGCGCTGCTCCGCAAAGCGCCTGTTCCCGAATTTCAGCTTTTTGGATGCCCCGTTCAACCTGCAATACTATAAGCCCGGTGATTACAACACCGAGGTGGCCTACATGGGCTGCCGCACGCGCGTCATGGGCAACGTGTTCGATAACACCAAGGAAGTTACCTGCGGCAGAGGCAATTTGAGCTTCACGTCCATCAACCTGCCGCGCATCGGCATTGAAGCCAAGGGCGATATGAAGAAGTTCTACAAGCTGCTCGATGAAAGAATCGCGCTTGTGGAAGAACAGCTTCTGCACCGCTTCAAGATCCAGTGCAGCAAAAAAGTGTATAATTATCCGTTCCTCATGGGTCAGGGCGTGTGGATCGATTCCGAAAAGCTCGACCACAACGATTCCGTCGCCGAGGTTCTGAAACACGGCACGCTGAGCGTCGGCTTCATCGGGCTCGCCGAAACGCTGAAAGCCCTCACCGGCAAGCACCACGGCGAAAGCGAAGAAAGCTGGAAGCTGGGGCTTGAGATCATCTCACATATGCGGGAGAAAATGGACAAAAAAAGTAAAGAGACCGGCCTCAACTTCACTTTGCTTGCAACACCCGCAGAGGGTCTTTCCGGTAGATTTGTGCGCATAGACCAAAAGAAATACGGCAAAATTCCCGGTGTTACGGATAGAGAATATTACACAAACTCGTTCCACGTGCCGGTGTACTACCCCATCAGCGCCTACGAAAAAATGCGCAGAGAAGCCCCGTTCCACGCGCTTACGAACGCCGGCCATATCAGCTACGTGGAGCTCGACGGCGATACGTGCAAAAATATCGACGCGTTTGAAAGCGTCGTGCGCTGCATGAAGGAAATGGGCATCGGCTACGGCTCGGTGAATCACCCCGTAGACCGGGACCCCGTGTGCGGGTATAACGGCATCATCGACGAAGTGTGCCCAAGGTGCGGCAGAAGAGAGGGCGAGGGCGTACCGCTTGAAAAGCTTCTGGAGCTGAAAAAGCGCTACCACGACGTCCCGGATTATTCGCATTTGATACATTAAATCAAAGCTTTCGTCACCGACACTTAAAAGTTTTTGATCGACCTTTTTCCAAAAAGGTCGTGGGGCCTTGGGGCGAAGCCCCGAGTCGCCATTCGCAAATGGCGAAATCTTTTTGCCTACCCAAAGATCAGGAAGATAGGCGGAATAGTCCAGTGGACTATTCCGCCGCAAGAAACCCTATCAAGGGGTTTCTTGAAAGGCGAGTTCAACGAGCCTTTAGAATTAAATAAAAGTCAAAATGTAAAAATGTATTTATAAAAAGAATCGAGGCAGTTATCATGTCACCCAAAACGCAGAAAAATACAAAAACCATCATCGTCGGCGAAGGCCGCGGGTTCGACCGCATCCGCCGCATCACAGGCTACCTTGTCGGCACCACCGACCGTTGGAACGACGCAAAGCGCGCCGAAGAGCGCGACCGCGTAAAGCACAGCTTGTAAAGCGTGATAAAATGGAACTCCGCATTTCCGGCATCGTAAACGATTCCATCGTGGACGGGCGCGGCATCCGGCTCACCGTGTTCACACAAGGCTGCCCGCACCATTGCCCCGGGTGCCACAATCCCCAAACGCACGATTTTGCAGGCGGCAGGGTGGAGGATACCGATGTCATCTTTGACATGTTTAAAAAGAACCCGCTGCTGCGCGGCATCACGTTTTCGGGCGGCGAGCCGTTCTGTCAGCCAAAGCCGCTTTTGGCGCTTGCAAACCAGGTGCATGCCCTGCATAAGGACGTCACCGCCTACTCCGGTTGGACGTATGAGCAGCTTGTCTCTATGCACGACCCCGACGTGGATGCACTTCTAAATGCGTGCGACGTTTTGGTGGACGGACCGTACATCGAAAAGGAACGCGACCTCGAGCTGCTCTTTCGCGGCAGCCGCAACCAGCGCCTGATCGACTTGGACGCAACCCGCCGAAACGGGCGCGTAACGCTTTTGCAGCTCGATTATTAAAAAATTCCGCAAATTCCGCTGATATGCGCTAAATCAATACCGCTATATCGAAAAAAGATGGGGGTAATTCATGATTTTGTAATTGATTATGCGGAAAACTTGTGGTAGAATAAAGACAAATGGGTTATTTTACATTTTATTTGCCTTTTTGGCGAAAGGAGAAATAACAATGACTAACAACAAGACAATTCTTGCTTGGATCGACGAGATGAAAGCTCTTGTCAATCCGGATCAGGTTGTTTGGATCGACGGCTCCGAAGAGCAGCTCGAAGAGCTCCGCAAGGAAGCTGTTGAGTCCGGCGAACTGATCAAGCTGAATCAGGAAAAGCTCCCGGGCTGCTACTATCACAGAACAGCTCCGAATGATGTTGCCCGTGTTGAGGACAGAACCCTCATCTGCTCCAGAAAAGAAGAGGATGCAGGCCCGACCAACCATTGGAAAGAGCCGCAGGAAGCATACAAGATGCTGTACGATATTGCTCGTGGCAGCTACAAGGGCCGTACCATGTACGTTATCCCGTACTCCATGGGCCCGGTCGGTTCCCCGCTCGCTAAGATCGGCGTTGAGCTGACAGACTCCATCTATGTTGTTCTCAACATGTCCATCATGACCAGAGTCGGTCAGAAGGTCATGGACGTTCTCGGCGACAGCAACGACTGGGTTCGCGGTCTGCACTGCAAGTGCGACGTTGACCCGGAGAAGCGCTGGATCTGCCAGTTCCCGGAAGACAACACCATCATCTCCGTAAACTCCGCTTACGGCGGCAACGTTCTGCTTGGCAAGAAGTGCTTCGCTCTGCGTATCGCTTCCTATCAGGCTAAGAACGAAGGCTGGATGGCAGAGCACATGCTCATCCTCGGCGTCGAGAACCCGAAGGGCGAGGTTAAGTATGTTTGCGCTGCATTCCCGTCTGCTTGCGGCAAGACCAACCTGGCTATGATGATTCCGCCGGAAGGCTACCGTGCAAAGGGCTACAAGGTTTGGACCGTCGGCGACGACATCGCTTGGATGCGCAAGGGCCCGGATGGCAGACTGTATGCCATCAACCCGGAAAACGGCTTCTTCGGCGTCGCTCCCGGCACGAACATGAAGTCCAACCCGAACGCTCTTATCTCCACCCAGAAGGGCGCCATCTTCACCAACGTTGCGCGTAACCTCGATGACAACACCGTTTGGTGGGAGAGCCTCGACAAGAACCCGCCGGTCAACGCAGAAGAGTGGAAGGGCGCTAAGGTAAACGGCCCCGAGTATATTGCTGCTGGCAACAAGCTGGCTCATCCGAACAGCCGCTTCACCGCTCCTACCGCTAACTGCCCGTGCCTTTCCAGCGAGTTTGAGAACCCGCAGGGTGTTCCGGTCTCCGCTATCGTCTTCGGCGGCCGCCGTCCGGATACGGTTCCGCTGGTTTACCAGTCCAGAAGCTGGAACAACGGTGTCTTCATCGGTTCCATCACCGGCTCCGAGACCACCGCAGCTGCTGCAGGTGCAGTCGGCGTTGTCCGTCGTGACCCGATGGCTATGCTCCCGTTCTGCGGCTACAACATGGGCGACTACTTCAAGCACTGGATCGAAATGGGCGAGATGCTCGGCGACAAGGCTCCGAAGATCTTCAACGTCAACTGGTTCCGTGTCGACGAAGACGGCCACTTCATTTGGCCGGGCTTCGGTGACAACCTCCGTGTTCTCGAGTGGATCCTCAAGCGCTGCGATAACGAAGTTGACGCTGTTGAGACGGCAATCGGCTACGTTCCGAAGCCGGAAGACATCAATCTCGAAGGTCTTAAGGACTTCGATGAGGAGAAGCTCGCTTCCATCCTCAAGGTTGATAACGCTAAGTGGGCTAAGGAAGCTGCCGGCGTAGAGGAATTCTACAAGAAGTTCGGCGACAAGCTCCCGCAGGAGCTCAGAGACGAGCTCAACGGCCTCAAAGAGCGCACCAAGGCTTAATCAAAACTTAAATCGTAAGATTTAACGCATAGAAAGCGCCGCTTTCGGTTCATCCCGGAAGCGGCGCTTTTGCATATTGTTTTTATGCACGGATAATTTTAAGCTGTACGGAAATCCCACATTCAAAACAAAAGCACGCAGACAAATTCAATCTGCGTGCTTTTTCAATCTTAGTCTTTGCGTAGGCAAAAGGATTTCAAGCTCTGCGAAGCTCGACCAAAGGCGTTGCCTTTGGAAACCACCACCTTTGAAAAGGTGAACGAAACTTTTAACCGCGTTTACCGTCAAGTGGTTCTTGGGTTGGTTTCGCGCAGTGAAATCGATGATTTTCAATCATCGAAAACACAAAACCATAGCTGAACGACAAGTCATTCGGCTTATCTTACCTTCCAGCGGTCGTTATACGTGCCGGAAAGGTCTGCAATCTTGCCGCTGTCTTCTTTCTCTTCCTTCACGTGCGAGGTCGCTCTGCGCTCGTTTAAATATTTCAGGAACAGCTCGCCGTCCACCGGCACAGCCTGCGGCTTGCCCGTCCAGTCGGAAAGGTGAATGGCGTTCGAGATATTCAGGCCGTTAATGCCCTCATAGCCCGGCGCCAGCAGCTCTTCGCCGTACAGAATAGCGTTTGTGAAGTTCTGCAGAATGCCGTTATGCCCAAGCTCAATGTTGTCCGTTTCCACTTCGGTCACGGTCATTTCGGGCTGCGCAAAGCCCTCTTTGCACGTCACGCAGAATTCGCGCTCCGGCACGGCGAGCTTCCACCAGGTCAGCTTGCCTTCTTCCCAAACAAGCTTGCCTTTGTCGCCTGTAATCTCCAAACGGTTCGTGCCCGGGCACTCACCCGTCGTGGTGATGAACGCGCCCGTCGCACCGTTCGGGTACTCGGCGTAAGCCGTCACTTCGTCCTCAACCTCAATGTTGTGCCAATGGCCGTACTTGCAGTGGCCCATCACGCGGTTCGGCATGCCGAAGATCCACTGCCACAAGTCAAGCTGATGCGGGCACTGGTTCAGCAGCACGCCGCCGCCTTCGCCTGCCCACGTCGCACGCCACGTGCCGCTGTCGTAGTATGCCTGCGTGCGGTACCAGTTCGTGATGATCCAAATGCAGCGTTTCAGTTCGCCCAGCTCGCCGCTCTGCACGATCTCGCGCATTTTCTGGAACTTCGGGTTCGTGCGCTGATTGTACATGATGCCGAACACCTTGCCGGATTTCTTCGCGGCCTCGTTCATCTCTTCAACCTGCTTTGTGTAAACGCCGGCAGGCTTTTCTGTCAGCACGTTCTTGCCCTTTTCAAACGCGTAGATCGCAATGGGGGAGTGGAAATAGTGCGGTGTCGCAACGATCACCGTGTCGCACACGCCGCTGTCAATCATTTCCTTGTAGTCGATAAAGCACGGCACGCCGGGCAGATTCTCGTCTGCCCAAAGGCGTTTCGATTCCGCAATATCGCACACGGCGGCAAGCTCCATGTCCTTAATGTTGCCGGAGAAAATGCTCTTTGCGTGCGCCGAACCCATGTTGCCGATGCCGACAATGCCGACTTTTACTGTTTCGCTCATGAAAATACCTCTTTTCTGTTATTCGATGGTTTTCAAAATATCGTGCAGCGCGTCAGAAGCCACGTCAAACGCTTCGTCCGCGTCTTTATATACGCGCTTGTGCAGAACATCCTCGCCCTGCAGGTTCTGCAAGCCGCTGAAATCGAACAGATGCGGCTCCAGCGTCAGCATGTACGGCTTATTCGTTTCCGCCAACGCCTTTAAAATGCTCGGCACAGAGCCGTCGCCTTCGCCCGCTGGCACCACGCTGCCGTCTTTAAACAGCGCGTCTTTAATGTGCATGTAGTCGATGATCGGCGCGAGCGCCTTAAAGTTCACCGCCGGGTCGTCGCCGCACTGAATGTAGTTTGCAGGGTCGAACACACACCGCAGCGCCGGAATGGCCTTGTGCAGCTTCTCTACGCGCTCTAACTTGTCGCCGTAAATGCCCTTCTCGTTCTCGTGGCAGCAGTGCACGCCATGCGCTTCGCCGTAGTCCACCATTTTCTGAATGCGCTCGATCACCGCATCGTGATACATTTCCGGATCCTTACCCTCGGGAATATAAAAGCTGAACATGCGAATGCGCGTGGTGTGCAGCTTTTTCGCGATCTCCACGGCGCGCTTAAATTTCTCAAAGTGCGGCGCAAAGTCATCCTCAATGCTGATCTTGCCAATGGGCGAGCCGATGGCGGAAATGCCGATATTGCCCGCTGCAAGCTTCTTTTCAACAACATCAAGCTCCTCGTCCGTCAGGTCTAAAATGCCCTTGCCGTCCACGCCGCGGATTTCCATCAGCGGAATATGCTTGCGGTGCAGCGCCGCAATCTGCCGGTCAAATTCCGGCGAGGCTTCGTCCGCAAACGCGGAAAGTGTAAACTGTGTCATATGCCCTCCTTAGAACGTGCAGCCGGCACGAAGCAGGTTTTCGGCGCTCAGCTTCAGCTCGTCGAACGGACTGCGGTCGTAGCAATTGTCCTGTTCGATCATCGCATATTGAATGCCTGTCTTTTCGCATGCATCAATAATAGACACAAAGTCCATGTTGCCGTCCATCACGGCTGCAAAGCGCTGCTCGTGGCCGTGCATCTTCATGTCCTTAAAGTGAATGACGTCAATGCGTCCCGCCATTTTTTCAATCTGTACCTGCGGCGAGCGCCCACCGTACTGCGTCCAATAAACGTCCAAAATAAAGCCCCATTTTGCCGGGTCGGTCTCCTCCACCATGTGGTCGATGAGGCACTTGCCGTCAAATTTCTCGTATTCAAAGCCGTGGTTGTGGTAATGCAGCTTCATGCCCGCGTCGTGCAGCTTGTCGGCAGCGGGGCCGAAATCCTTCAAAAACGCGCGCATACCTTCCAGCGAGCCCGTGTATTTCTGCGGCATCATGCCGATGCCCACGTGGTTCGTACCGAAAATGCGGTGGTTCTCAATCACCTTTTCGGTGTTCTCCAGAATGAGCTGCGGGTTCGTATGCGTAATGATGATGGAAAGCCCGTTTTCATCGCAAATCTCGCGGATGATATGCGGGTCAATGTCGCCAAACGCAGAGACCTGCAAAGTCTTGTAGCCGATGTCGTGCAGCTTTTTCGCCGTCTCTCTAAAGTCGGCTTCGTTCTGCGCATAGTCGCGGATGGTGAAGCCCTGTGCACCGATGATCATGAAAAATTCCTCCCAAAAGTCAGATTATACGCCGGAGTACGCGGAGAAACCGCCGTCCACCGGGATTGTGATGCCGGTCACAAAACCGGACGCGTCATTGTCGATGAGGAAGCGCAGTGTGCCGAGCAGCTCCTCAGGCTCGCCGAAGCGGCCCATCGGGGTCTGCGAGATGATTTTGTGGCTGCGCGGGGTCAGGCTGCCGTCCTCGTTAAAGAGCAAGGTGCGGTTCTGGTTTGTTGCAAAGAAGCCCGGCGCAATGGCGTTCACGCGGATGTTGCAGTTTGCAAAGTGTACCGCCAGCCACTGTGTGAAGTTCGAGACCGCTGCCTTGGCACCGCTGTACGCCGGGATCTTCGTCAGTGGCGTAAACGCGTTCATCGAGGAGATATTCACAATGCAGCCGCCTGTTTCCAGCATGTCGGTCGCAAATGCCTGCGTCGTCAGCAGCGTGCCGAGAAAGTTCAGGTTGAACACGAACGAAACGCCGTCCTGGTCAAGGTCAAAAAACGACCGCGCGTTTTCGTCCAGCATATCTTCTTTGCTGAAATACTCGCTCGTCGTGGTGCCCTTCGGGTTGTTGCCGCCCGCACCGTTGATGAGCACCTCACACGGGCCGAATTTTTCCAGCACAACGTCATGCGCCTTTTTCAGACTCTCTTTGTCCAGCACATTCGCCTGTACGGCAATGGCCTCACCGCCCGCCTTGCGGATACCCTCCGCCTCGCGCTCCGCAGCTTCCAAGTTGAGGTCAAGCAGTGCGATTTTGTGCCCGTCTGCGGCAAGCGCGCGGGAAAAAGCGCTGCAAAGCACGCCGCCCGCGCCGGTAATGACAATATTCATAGGAAATTCCTCCTTATTATAACGTGACTTTTATTCGCCGAATAGCTTGCGGCTGTTTTCCACGCAAAGGTCGGTCAACAGCTTCAGCGCCGCCTTTTCGCTGAGGAACGTGCCGTCCATAAGCTCTTCCGCAACCCTGTTGCACAGCACACGGCGGAAATAATCGTGGCGCGCATAGGAAAGGAAGCTGCGGCTGTCCGTCAGCATGCCGGTAAACTGCCCAAGGTGGCCGGTTTCCGCCATAATGTTCAGCTGCTCCTCCATACCGCGCTTGTGGTCACAGAACCACCACGCTGCGCCGGGCACAACGCCCTTAAAACTGCCCGCCGTCGTCGCAAGCGCCATATACATCGAAGGCTCCAGCGTGTATAAGATTGTGTGCGGAAGCGAATCCCTGCGGTCCATCGTGTCCAAAAGTACTGCAACTTCGTGCTCCGGGATCGGGTCGCCCACGCAATCGCCGCCGGCGTCCGGACCCACGGTCTCAAACAGCCGCGTGCATGCATTACGCTTTACGTTCAGGTGCAGCTGCATCGTCACATTATGCGCCTTGTATTCGTGCGCCAAATACACATACATTTCAAATAGAAAATTACGGAACTCGTTTTCCGGGATTGTCTTTCCCTTCAGCGCCTTTTTAAACGTCTCCGCGGCATCGCAGCTTTTGTCTTCCTTCGGGAAGCCCTCAATGCCGATATCGCTCACGCGGCAGCCGTTCTCGCAGAAGAAATCAAGCCGCTTTGAAAGCGCCGTTTTCAGGTCGTCGAGCGTCTCCACACTAAAACCGCACACTTCGCCGAGGTGCAAGGCGTAGTCGCGATAGTTCGCGCGGCAAATGTTCAGTGCCGCGTCCGTGCGGAACGAGGGCACCACGCGCACCGGGAAGTTCTTCTCCTTCGCAATTTCCTTGTGGTATTCCAAAGAATCTGCCGGGTCGTCCGTTGTCGCCACAAGCTCCACATGGCTTTGCAGCATCAGTTTGCGCGGGGAGAGGTGGTGCTCCTTGATATACGCGTTCGCGCGGTCAAAAATATCGTCCGCACTTTCCGCTGTCAGCGTGTCTTCAATGCCGAAAAACATCGAAAGCTCCATGTGTGACCACACATAAAGCGGGTTGCCCATCGCGGTCTCGAGGCACGCCGCCCACGCGCGGAACTTCTCGCGCGGCTCCGCGCCGCCTGTGATGAGCGCCTCCGGCACGCCGCAGGCACGCATCAAACGCCACTTGTAGTGGTCGCCGCCCAGCCAGATCTGCGCAATATCCGGGAATTCCCTGTCCTCCAAAATCTCCTTCGGCGAGAGATGGCAGTGGTAGTCGACGATCGGCAGGTCGCGCACCGCGTCATATAAATTCTTAGCAACATCGCTTTTCAAAAACAGATCGTTTCGCATCTGAATAAACTCCTTTCGGGCGGCAGAAAAAGGCAAAGTTTCCCCACCGCTGCTACTGTAAGTATAGCACGATGAATTGCAAAATAAATGATATATTGCGGCACATATATTGCAAATCGGCGCAAGCTGTGCTATGATTTCTCTAAAGGAAGAGGGTGAAAAACGTGGAAACAGGTAAAAATGACGAAATGCTGCGGCAAGATTTTCAGCTTTCACACAATCGAGACCCCTATTTTCGCACCATGGAGTTTCACGCGCACGATTTTTTGGAGCTCTATTACTTTTTGGACGGCAGCGTGACGTATTATATTGAAGATCAGGTCTACGACCTTTGCCCCGGCGATCTGCTCATCATTCCCGCCGGCAAAATGCACCGCCCCGTCATCGCAAACGAGCACGCTGCCTATGAGCGCATGGTGCTGTGGATCACCCCGCAGTACCTCCAAGGCATCGACAGCCCCGCGGGTGACCTGCAAAAAAATCTGCAAAAGGTGGGGGAGCACGGATACTGCGTGCCGTTTCGCGGCGATGAAACGGTGTTCGTCACGGCGCTCTTAAAAAAGCTCTTGTATATGCAGAAAAACGATACCGACCCTAAGTTCTGCGCCGGCGCCGTAGAGCTGTACCTGTGGACGATCTTCCGCTCCTACGGCGTTATCGATACCACGCACCGCAATGAAACACAGGTCATCCCGCAGGTCATTCGCTATATCACGGAGCATTTCAGCGAGCCTTTAACGCTCGAAGACATCGCCGCAGAGTTCTTCGTCAGCAAATCGTACTTAAACCGCCACTTTAAAGCATATACCAATTCCACCGTGTACGCCTACATCATGGCGCTTCGGCTCACCCATGCCCGCCGTATGCTGCGTGAAGGCATCCCTGCCGTAGAAGCCGGCCGCGAGTGCGGCTTTTCCGATTATTCCACATTCTACAAAGCCTTCAAAACCCAAACCGGCCTTTCACCCCAGCAGTTTAAAAGCCGGGCGTAAACATAAAAATACGGATAAAAAACCAAGAGGCGCGCTGATGGAGAAAGCTCAGCGCGCCTTTTGGTTTAGGTGTATTTATTTCAGATCGCTCGTAATCGGGTTAAATCAGGCTTCCATGCGGTCGCCCTTGTAGTCAATGTACCAGTTGTCCCTCGAAACCGGCGTTTCGCCCGTCAAAAGACGGCAGAAGCCCGCGGCGGATTCTTCCGGTTCGATCTGCGCCGTCGTGCGGCCCATGTCCGTATTCATACGGCCCGGGTGCACAGCGAAGAAATTCACGTCGGAAACGGAAGCGTTGAAAATGCCGCTTTCCTTTGTGGCAGCCGCCTTGGAAAGTCCATAGCACGGCACCCAGGTGCCGCAGCTGCGAATGCCCACGCTCTCAGAGGTCACGGTAAAGACATTTGCACCCTTTTTCATGTGCGGGTAAAACGCCTTCACAACAATAACGGGGCCAACGGTGTTCACGTCAAGCGAGCGGCGCAGCTCCGCAATGTCACATTCGTGCAGAAGCTTTACGCGGTCGTTATTCAGAAGCACACCGGCCACATTGCACAGCGCGTCGATCTCACCGAGAAAATCATGCGCTTCTTTTGCAAACGCCGTGATCTGCTCCTCGTTCGTCACATCGGCTTCAGCCGTCAAAAGCTGTGCGCCATACTGCTCCTTCAGCGCGGAAAGCGCAGGGGAGAGCACAATCACGCCCGCCGCCACCTTGTGGCCTGCCGCAAGCAGCTGCTCCGTCAGGCACAAGCCAAGGCCCTTTGTAGCGCCTATTACTACGAAATTCATGGGTCACACCGTTCCTTTCGATCAATAGCTTTCCAGCGTCTCCATCAGGCACTTTAAGTCTTCGTGCACATCTAGATATGCATATTCGCCGTTGCCGCCGCCGTATTTGCCGCGCTGCACGCACTTTGCGCCGAAAGCGGTCTCCATGGCAAGGATCTTCTCGTCCGTGCCCTCCACCTTAAACGCAATGTGGTGAATGCCCTCACCGTGCTCGTCGAGGAAATCCTGCCATGTGCTCTTTTCGCCGTTCGGCTGAATGAGCTCGATCTGCGTGTTCGGGCCTACGTCGAAAAACGCCATCAGGCAGTTGGCCTTCGGGGCTGGCTGACCGTCCACTGTGGTGCCGGTCACTTCAAATTTGCCGCCGTCAAAGCTCGGCGGCACCGGAACGCCGAAAAACTCCGCGAACTTTTTCTTTGTCGTCTCAAGGTCGCGCACAATGAATCCCACCTGTGCGAGCGTGCTTGTACCAAGAATACCTGCCATATCGATCACCGATCCTTTTTAAAAATTTTGGGGTATCGCCATACAGCGACCGCCCATTTTATCAGCAGCGGATATACCGCCGAATTAACACGTGTTTATAAAACCGTCGGAATATACCGCCGCAAAACGGTGAAAGCCGTTCACGGCGGCACGATGCTTTTAAAGTGAAAATTTTTGAACTTACGGCAGCTCAATGCGTCTGCATGAGGCGCGCTCCACAAGGTAACCGGGGATAAACTCGGTCTGCGGCACGTTTTCCTTGCCCTCCACCGTGTCGATCACGCGGTCTACAAGGGACTGGAACATCTGCTTAAAGTCAAAGGCGTAGGTCGTCAGCGGCGGCGTACAGCTGCTGCCGTTTTGGTGTCCGTCTGCGCCTACTACAGAAATATCCTCCGGAATGCGCAGCCCAAGCTCGGAACATGCCTGGTACACGCCAAACGCCACGCCGTCGTTGTTGGCGCAGATGGCCGTGGGCAGGTCGTCCATACAGCCCTCTAAAAGGCGCTTTGCGGCTTCATAGCCGGATTCCTGCACAATGCCGCCGTAGGTCATCCACTTGTTCTGCATGGGCAAATGATGCTTTATCATGCCGCGCATGTAGCTTTCGTGACGGTGAATACAGCTAAGACGCCGTAAATCGCCGTCAATAATGGCAATCTTTCGATGGCCGAGGGAATATAAATAGTCGATGGTTGCTTCACCGGAATCGCGGTCAAAGTTGACGGAGAGTCGGTTTGGCACATCCTCGTTCTCATGGTAAAAGTCGAACATGCCCACAATTTTGTCAAGCCCTACAAGCTCGTCAATGAGCGGTTCATTATTGTTGGTGCCAACAAAAATGCCGGCGTCTATGCGGCCCTCCATGAAAATTTTGCGAATATAATTCACGTTCTTTTTGTCTGTAAGGTTGTCTAAAATGCAGGAAAGCACAAGATAATCTCGCTGGGCCGCGGCATCGATTACGTGCATAAAGTAGCTGCTTGTCAGCGGGTCGCGCGCGATCTCTTTGCGGCTGAACCAGAAAAGGCCGATGGTTTTTGTCTTCTTTCCGGTCAAAAGCTGGCCAGAGATTAGCGGGTAATAGTGGTTCTCTTTGATGACCTTCATCACTTTTTCGCGTGTGTCCTCCGGCACATTTGAATAGCCATTCACAACACGGCTGACCGTGCTGCGGGAAACGCCCGCAAGGCGCGCAATATCGTTGCTGTTCAATCTTTTCATTCAAAAATCCTTTCTGCGGGTCTGCCGGAGCCAATGCAGGGCGATTATCCGAAGATACCGGGACGAAATACGCACTTTGTAATATCCTTATTGTAATGCGAAACCCGGAAAAAGTAAAGGAAAACGGTGCGCGGCGCGAAAAATCGGCTTCTCTCAAAGGATCCTCTTCCGAATAATCATAAACACGGGTTCATCAAGGTAAATACTACCATTTTACCCGTTTTAATGTCAATATAATTTTAAAAAAAAAAGTTAAAACAGTCTGATTTGTAAGAAGTGCATAAGTTTGCAAGTATCTAACACGGCAAAATGCTCAAATTGTAAATTACCCCTTGAAAACACGTGTTTATTGTGTTATGATGTCCTCAGAAAAGCAAATAAGGCGGCAAAACGCTACAAAGAAAGGAGTGCTATAGTTATGGCAATCGACAAAAATGATCCGTGGTACCGCGATGACGACGAGTCCATTTTGGAAATCTACGATGTGGAGACCGACACGCACGATGTGATAAAAGAGTTCCCGTATCTCATCGAAGCGCCGAACTGGTCAAAGGACGGCAGGTATTTGACGTACAACAGCGACGGCAAAATCTTCAAATTCGATCTTGAAACAAAAGAAAGCACCGAGGTTCCAACGGATTTTGTCACCAACTGCAACAACGACCACGTGCTTTCCCCGGACGGTGAAAGCATCGCCGTTAGTCACGGCGTAAAAGAGGACGGCAAATCGCGCGTGTATACGGTCTCGCTCTCGGGCGGCGTGCCGCGGCTCATCACCCCGCTCGCGCCGAGCTACCTGCACGGTTGGTCCCCGGACGGCAAAACGCTCGCGTACTGTGCGGAAAGAAACGGCGAGTTCGACGTGTACACCATCCCCGTAGAAGGCGGCGTGGAAACACGGCTCACCGACGCGCCGGGCCTCAACGACGGTCCGGAGTACGACAGCGCAGGCGAGTACATCTGGTTCAATTCCGTGCGCAGCGGTCTTATGCAGGCGTGGCGCATGAAAGCGGATGGTACCGAGCAGACCCAGATGACGTTTGACGAAAACTGGAACACGTGGTTCCCACATATTTCGCCGGACAGAACGAAAGTCGTTATGATCGCGTATAAAAAGGGCGATGTTGCACCGGGCGAACATGTACCGCACAAATACGTGGAGCTACGCCTGATGAATGCAGACGGCAGTGACCTTAAGACTATCGTAGAGCTTTTCGGCGGACAGGGCACGATCAACGTGAATTCCTGGTCTCCCGATAGCAAAAAGTTTGCATACGTCCGCTACCGCATCCGCGGACGGGAAGTATAACATCTTTTCTTAAAACTTTTAGTGGAGGAAATATAATGAAGACGAAGACCTTAAAAAGAGCGCTCGCAGCGTTAACAGCGGTTGCTATGCTCGTGGGCCTTACGGCCTGCGCAGGCGGCTCCGATAATTCTGACAGCACATCGTCCGGCATAGAGAGCACCTCTTCCGGCACAGAAAGTACAGCTTCGGCGGAAGAAGACGGCCCGCTCACCCCGTACGAAGAGCCGGTCAAGTTGACTTGGGCTGTGCAGGCTTCTGCCGTGCAGCAGTTCAAAGACGGCGATACGTATGATGACAACGTCTGGTCAAGACTCATCAAAGAAAAACTCAACATCGACCTCGAAGTTGCGTTCTCTGCAGATATTTCCACAGACGCGTACAAGAACAAGATGAACGTAATGCTCGCTTCTGGCGAGTTCCCGGATGTCGTGCGTTACGATAACAGAACGTTTTTCAAACAAGCGCAGGAAGCCGGATACATTCAGCCTATCGGCGATGTGTTTGAGCAGTATGCAACGGATGCCGTAAAGGCGTATGAGACCGAATATGCAGATGCGTTTGAAGGCGCTAAGATTGACAACCAACTCTACGCCTTCCCGTATATGAACGATAACTTCCATCAGGCAGCGTTCCTCTGGATCCGTGATGACTGGCTGGAAAACACCAATTCCGAACCGCCGAAGACCGTGGACGAAATGGTAGAGCTTGCAAGAAAGTTCACCTTTGAAGACCCGGACGGCAACGGTCAGGATGATACCTACGGCTTCGGCCTCGCCGGCAGCGTGGTGCAGTCGAACTACGGTACACTCCTTGGCCTTGCAGGCGCATACGGTGTTCCGGGCTACGGTAACACCGGCGTTTTCTATCGCGATGATGACGGCAAAATGACGTTCGCTTATTTGCAGCCCGGAATGAAAGACTGCCTCGCACTTGTACACCAGATGTACGAAGAAGGCCTCATCGACCCTGAGTTCGTTTCCGAAGACGTGGCTTCCATGGAAGAAGAAGTCACAAACGGTACACTTGGCATGATGTATCACATGAACTGGGGCACATGGCATCCGTTCAACTATTCTTATCAGCAGGACGGCGTCATTACCCGTCCGTATCCGATTCCGACCGTTGATGGTATCGAGCCGAAAATGGGCATCAACTCCAACCAGACCGGCGACCTCTTCATGGTCAGTGCAGAGTGCGAGCACCCGGAAGCGATTATCAAGATTCTGAACCTTTACGAGCAGGTCGCTATTAGTTCTGAGGACCCGAACGACTTCCAGACCTACTGGGCAAACGAGCAGTACAGACTTTGCCCGATCTACATCGGCATGCCGACCGAAAACTTCGCACCGGTTATCCACGAAGCACTGGAAGCAGGCACCTCCGACGGCCTCGCCGGCACGGCGCTTGAGTATTACAATTATGTCGTCGGTTTTGAAGACGGTTCCTTGAAGGACGACACCAACGCATATGGCACTTGGGGTCAGATGTACATTGACGGTTACGGCGGTTCCATGAAGATCGCGCTCGACTACCAGTCCAAGGGCTGGCTCGTCACAAACGTGATGGCAAATGAAATGCCGGATATCTGGCTGCAGAACTCCTCTGTCCTCGGCGATATGGTCGATACAACGTTTGTCGACATCATCACGGGCAACAAGCCGGTCGAGTACTTCGATACCTTCGTTGAAGAGTGGCTTGCGGCAGGCGGCCAGGCAACGCTGGACGCGCTGGATGAAATGTATCCCGCAGAGTAAGATAATTTAAGTTTAAAGAAAACGGATTCCCGGGGCGGGCGGCATCGCTCACCCCGGCTTTACTTTTAAGATGGTGAAAGCGTATGGCAAAAACGAAAAAAGCACCCAGCAAATTCAAGCGGCAGATCCCGCTGGTTTTAATGCTGCTGCCGGCGGTCATCTTGGTGGCGATATACAGCTACGGCTCCATGGTGGGCACGGTGATCGCGTTCCAGAAATTCAAGCCCGCAAACGGCTTCTTCGGCTCGGAATGGGTCGGCCTTGAAAACTTCAGAAACCTCTTTACAATGCCTACCATCGGGCAGGTCATCTATAATACGGTCTTTATCTCCCTTTGCAAAATGATTGGCGGCATCGTGGTGCCGGTTCTCTTTGCGCTCATGTTAAACGAAGTCGCAAAGGTCGGCGTAAAGCGTACCTATCAAACGCTCGTTTACCTGCCGCACTTCCTCTCCTGGGTCATTCTGGCCGGCATTTTCAAAGACATCCTCTCGCAGACCGGCGTCATCAACGGCGCTCTGCAGTCCATCGGTCTCGGGCCCATCGGCTTTTTGAGCGACCAAAAAACGTTCCCCATCACGATGATTTTCACAGACATCTGGAAGGGCTTCGGCTTTGGCTCCGTCATTTATCTCTCCGCATTAACGGGCATCGACCAAAACCTGTATGAGGCTGCGCAGATCGACGGCGCAGGCCGCATTCAGCAGACCATCCACATCACGCTGCCCGGCCTTTTAAGCACCATCGTGCTCATGACGGTGCTCAGCATGGCGAACATCTTAAACGGCGGCTTCGATCAGATCTACAACATGTACACCCCGGCTGTTTACGCCACAGGCGATATTCTGGATACATTCGTCTTCCGTCTCGGCATCGAAAACGCGCAGTACGCGCTTTCCACGGCGGCAGGCCTATTCAAATCCGGCGTTTCTTTTATCTTCATCGTAGCATCCTACTGGCTGGCAGACCGCTTCGCCGGTTACCGGATCTTCTGACGGGAAAGGCGGCGATCTTATGGCTAAATCGAAATCTTCACCTTCCAGAAAGGTCTTTCTGGTCATCAACTACATCGTGCTGACGTTCCTCGGCCTCATCTGCGTGCTGCCGTTCATCAACCTGCTTGCCATTTCGTTCTCGAATAAAACGGCGGTCGCGGCAAACGCGGTCACATTCTGGCCCATCGGCTTCAACACGGCGGCGTACAGCTTCATCATGAGCAGCAGCCAGTTCCTGCGTGCCTTGTGGATTTCCGTACAGCGCACCGTGCTCGGCGTAGCGCTCAACCTCATCCTCATCGTGTTCACGGCGTACCCGCTCTCCAAATCGAAGCAGGAGTTCCCGCTGCGCAACGTGTTCTCGTGGTTCTTTGTCGTCACCATCCTGTTTTCCGGCGGCCTCATCCCGTCGTACATGGTCGTCAAATACACCGGCATTTTAAACACCATCTGGGCGCTCATTCTGCCCGGTGCATTGAATGTCTTCAACATGCTGGTCGTTATGAACTACATGCGCAGCCTGCCGCACGAGCTGGAGGAAGCTGCATACATCGACGGCGCCGGCCACTTCCAAACGCTGTTCCGCGTCATTCTGCCGGTGTGCACGCCGACGCTTGCCACCGTCACGCTGTTCTCCTTCGTCGGCCATTGGAACAGCTGGTATGACGGCATGATCTACATGAAAACGGTCGATAAATACCCGCTGCAAACGTATTTGCAGACAATCGTCATCAACCCGGAAGCCTTCTTCCGCAACGCAACGAATGTCAGCCAGGAGCTCGGCAACTTCATCAATCTTGCAAACGCCCGCACCACAAACGCGGCGCAGCTGTTCCTTGCAACCATTCCGATCCTCTGCATCTATCCGTTCCTGCAAAAATACTTCACCACCGGCCTTGTTATGGGCAGCGTGAAGGGCTGATTCCAAACTTTCCTCATTTTGCAAAGCAAAGGAGCATTTTACCATGAATACACCTGTCAATAAAAACGGCTTCATTCAAATCAACATCGTGGTTTCGGATATCGAAACGGCAGCCAAAAAGTGGGCAGACCTGCTCGGCATCGAGGTGCCGGAAATTCGCATCAATCACTTAGAGGGCAACGAAAATTATAAATATCGCGGCAAGCCCATTTCCTGTGACCTCAAGGTCTGCAATATCGAGATGAACGGTTTTGTCATCGAGCTGCACGAGCCCGCCGGCGGCGAAAGCTCCTTTAAAGAGTTCCTCGATAAGCACGGCAACGGCGTGCACCACATCGGTTTCGAGGTCGGCGACAAGCGCGACGAGATCATCGAAGAACTCAAGGCCGCAGGCTATGATACAGACCGCACCGTGGGCATTTACCCGGGCAGCAGCTGGACGATCGTAGACAGTGAAGACACGCTCGGCGTAAATCTCAACATCAAGCCGGTGCGCTGAAACAAGATACCCTAAGCGAAAGGACGCAGAAGTTATGAAGGCTGAAAAGAAAATCGGCGTAGCCATTGCCGGCTGCGGTAAAATCGCCTGCACGCGTCATGCGCCGGAATATGCGGCAAATCCCCATGCCGAGATCATCGGCTTTTATGATAAGAACAAAGAGCGCGCCGAAGCGCTCGCGCAGCAGTACGGCGGCGACGTGTTCGATACCTTTGAGGACCTCCTCAAGGACGCGCGCGTACAGGCCGTCAGCATTTGCACGCCGAACGTTCTGCACGGCACGCATACCATGCAGGCTCTGCGCGCCGGCAAAGAGGTGCTGTGCGAAAAGCCCATGGCGGCGTCCGTAGACGAAGCTGATGAAATGATCCGCGTGCAGAAAGAAACCGGGCATATCCTCATGCTCGGCCACAACCAGCGCTTTGTGCGCACGCACATCCGCGCCAAAGAGCTTTTAGAGGCCGGCGCCGTCGGCAAAATTCTTTCGGTGCAGACCAACTTTAAGCATAGCGGCCCGGAAGCGTGGAGCGTAGAGCGCGGCAACACGTGGTTCTTCTCCAAAAATCAGGCGGGCTTCGGTGTTTTGGGCGACCTCGGCTCGCACAAGCTGGACCTTGTGCGCTACCTGCTCGGCGATGAGATCGAGGACATCTTTGCTACCCTGCAAACGCTCGATAAGCGCGACCCGCAGGGCAATCTCATCGATCTGGAGGATAACGCCATATGCGTGTTCAAAATGCGCAGCGGCATCCCCGGCACCATGATCGTCAGCTGGACAAATTACGGCGTAGAGGATAACAGCACCGTCATTTACGGCACAAAGGGCACCATGAAGATCTTTGCCAGCGAGCTCGATGACATCGTGGTCGATCTGCGCGACGGCACGAGCGCGCGCCACCATGTAAGCCCCATGAGCACCAATACCAATCAGCTTTCTTCCGGCATCATCGATGCGTTTGTCGATGCGGTTTTAAACGGCACAGAGCCGCCCGTCACCGGGCTCGACGGCCGCAACACACTGGCAGCCTTGGAAGCGGCCAGAAAGTCCTCGGCGGAAAAGGGCTGGGTAAAGGTAAATTTAGGGTAAAACGGAGGAACATGTATGCGATTCGGCGGATTTATCTTTAAAAAGTGGAATACCCCGGAGGAATGGGCGCAGGCCGCAATAGATGCCGGCTATTCCGCGGTGTATTTTCCCGTAGACCATACCGCGCCGCAAAGCGTCATTGACGGCTACAAAAACGCGGCGGCAGAAAACGACCTCGTCATTTGTGAGATCGGCGTGTGGAACAACACGTTAGATCGCGATGCGGCAAAGCGCGAGGCAAATATCACAAGGGCCATCCATCAGCTGGAGCTTGCGGATTACGTCGGCGCAAACTGCTGCGTGAACATCGCGGGTTCATACAGCACCCAGTGGGACGGCCCGCATAAAGATAACTTCACAAAGCGCGCGTTTGAAGAGATCGTCACAACGACGCAGCGCATCATCGATGCGGTAAATCCCAAAAATACGGCTTATTCCTTAGAGCCCATGCCGTGGATGTATCCCGATACGGCAGATTCCTACGTGGAGCTCATCAAGGCCATTGACCGTAAGGGCTTCGCCGCACATCTCGACCCCGTGAACATCATTTGCTCGCCGCAGCTGTACTACAAAAACGGTGAGGTCATCGAAGAGTGGTTCCAAAAGCTCGGCACGCAGATCAAAAGTTGTCATGCCAAGGACATCCGATTAAGCGGAAAGCTGACCGTGCACCTTGACGAGTGCCGCCCCGGTCTCGGCGAGCTGGATTACGAAACGTATCTGCGCTGCATGGCAAAGCTCGACGACCGTGCGTGCATGATGCTGGAGCACATGACCGAGGAGATCGATTATATCGAAGCCACAAAGCACATCAAGGCCCTCGCAAAAAAGCTGGACATTAAACTTTAAATACACGCTCCCATGAGGAAAGCTCTCCGCGGCCTGCATCGTGGGGGCTTTCTTCTTTCTTAAAATTTCCTGACAGGCATTTACAACGGAAATCGAATTCGCTATAATGAAAACAATATAAAACGATGCGCGGCGAAACGGCGGCGAAATGCCGGCTGCGGGTATCTGCGCGAAAGGACGGTAGAAATTTATGGCTTTTTGTGAAAAATGCGGAGCACAGATCCCCGAAAACGGCATCTTCTGCGCAGCTTGCGGCGCACCCGTAGCGGCACAGGCACAGCCCACCCGGATCCCGGAGCAGCCGGCAGCACAGCCGCAGGCACCCGAGCAGCAGCCCCAGCCGCCGGTTTACCCGCAGCAGCCCGTATACCAGCAGCCGGTCTATCCCCAGCAGCCTGTGTATGACCCGGCAGATCACACCGCAGAGTTCGACCCGGAGGATATCTCCCAGAATAAGGTCATCGCCATGGCAGCGTACATTCTCGGCACCGTCGGCATCATCATCGCACTGCTTGCGGCACCGCAGAGCAAATACGCGGCGTTCCATTCCCGTCAGGCGTTGAAGCTCGACATCGTCAGCACCCTGCTGCTCATCGTTTCCGCTGTGCTTGCTTTCACGTTCATTGTGCCGATTGCCGGCGCTGTCTGCATTGCAATTCTCTTCGTCGTGCGCATCATCTGCTTCTTCCAGGTATGCAGCGGCAAAGCAAAGGACGCCGCCATCATCGGCAAGCTGCCGTTCTTAAAGTAAGAGAACAAGCTGACGGCAACCTTGGTTAAAAGTTTTTGATCCAACTTTTTTCAAAAAGTTGGTGGATTCCAAAGGAGAAACCTTTGGTCGCCATTTGCAAATGGCGAAACCCTGTTGCGTTCGCAAAAACTAGGAAGGTAGGCTAAACAGTCCGGTGGACTGTTTAGCCGTAGGAAACCCAGTTGCATGGGTTTCCTGAAAGGGCGGCTTTGTGCCGCCCTTTTTTAATACACTGCACTAGCAAACCTCACAGCACCTTTCTTTTGTCCAAAACTTTCTCCCCACCCATGCACTTTTTCCTTGCTTTTTCGCCCTAATCAGGTATAATTAAACTGAGTATGTATTGTATGAAAACCGTCGAAGCCACAACGGCCTCGACGATAAGCAGATAAAAAGGACGGAAAGAAACTATGGCTGATTTTGAGCCGCTTTTTGAACTGAAAAATCAATATAGAGAGTCCTGCCCGGTCTTGCTGCAAAGCGGCGCGCTGTACCGTGAAGAGCCCACCGCGTCCGCCGAAGCGGAAGAGACCGAAACTGCGGAAGCTACTCTTCCCGCAGAGCAGGAAGAAGCGGCTTCCCCGCGCACATTCCTGCGTCTCGCATTCCGCAATATCGACCCCCGTGCCGTGACGAGCGTTTATGTCGATATCCACATTTTCGACAAAGCCACAAACGAGCTCGCCGTCGTGCGTGACCGCCGCTATCTCGTGCCTATTTTGGGCCGCGATGCGGTCTTCGGCGCAGACGAGGAGATCGACGTTGATGACGCCGCGTACAGCTTCTCCGTCGCCATTAAGAAGGTGCAGTTCGAGGGCGAAGACGTGTTCTGGAACGGCAGTGCCTCACTGCTGTTTGAAAATCTCCCCGAACAGGCGAAAATCGCGGACGTCATGGAGGACGAAGACCTCCGCGCACAGTATCAGCGCGATTTCACCGAAATGGCAGAGAATAAAGAAGCTGCGGCGCAGTTCGTCCCGCAGGAATATAAAGACCTCTGGATGTGCGCCTGCGGCGAAGTGAACCACAAAGATGAAGAAAAATGCGCCGCCTGCGGTGCCGAGTACGGGCCCCAGCACGCACTGTTTGAAGACGAAGAAAAGCTGAAAGAAAACCTCGAAGCCTATAACAAGGCTGAAGCTGAAAAGGCCGAGGCCGCCCGCATCGCCGCAGAAAAGAAAGCGGCAGAGGAAAAAGCCGCCGCCGAAGCTGCCGCCCGCAAAGCGGCAGAGGAAAAGGCCGCCGCTGAGGAAGCTGCCCGCAAAAAACGGCTCCACCGCAAAATTTTCCTGTCCATTTCCATTCCGCTCGCCGTTCTCATCGCCGCATTCGTCGTGGTGCTCATCGTCTACATCATCCCGCAGAACCACTATAACGATGCCGCCGCCTTGCTCGAAGCCGGCAAGTATGACGAAGCCATCACCGCGTTCACGGCGCTCGACGGATACAGCGACAGCGCCGCCCGCATCACGGAGGCAGAGTACAAAAAAGCCTGCGACCTGCTCGAAAACGAGAAATTCGCAGAAGCCATCGAAGCCTTCACCGCCCTCGGCGATTACGAAGACAGCAAAGATCGGATCACCGAGGCCGAGTACCGCCGCGCCGTAAAGACGTTTGAAAGCGGTGCATACGAAGACGCGTTAAATCTCCTTGAGCCCCTCAAGGATTACAAGGATGCCGCCGAAAAAATCGAGACCTGTCACTATGAGCTCGGCATGAAGGCCCTCGAAGCGGATAACTTAAAGTCTGCCGCCGCGCATTTTAAAGAAGTCAACGCGGAGCAGAATAAAAAAATGCAGGCCGCATTCTGTGATAAAGGCATCGCGTTCTACGAAAAGGGCGACGAAGAAAAAGCGCTCACCTATTTTGAGTATGTCACCGATAAAGACCTTCTCCCGAAGATTGACGCCGCCTACTACGCGCAGGCGTTAAAGCTCGTCGAAGACGGCGAGTACGACAAGGCGACCGAAATTTTCGCAAAGCTCGGCGAATATGAAGACTGCCCGACGCAGCTTCTGCGCATCCACGCGCTGAAAGCGGAGCAGTATTACAACAACGCCGATTACGAAAACGCCATCGCGGAGTTCAAGGCCGCCGGCGATTACGGCGACGCCGCCTCCCGTATCACAGAAGCGACTTACCGTCTCGGCGCACAGCAGCTCGCAAACGGCGAGGTGCGCAAAGCCTACGATACGCTCTATCCCATCCGCAGCTACAACCCCGCCTATATGCTCCTCGTCTCCAATTCGCAGTTCTATATCCAGATCTACGACGTAGGCGCCGGCCCCAACCCCTTAAACGAAAACTAAAACCCAGCGCCCGCAGAGTCATCTTCTGCGGGCGCTTTTTGTATAAAAAACGACCCCGAGTTTCAAATCCTCGGGGTCGTTCCATCTTCAAATTATCAATAACTTTACTTTCCAAAGTTCCCACGCAGCAGCATGGCGGCGTGCTCGCGACGCAGCTCCTCGCACAGTGCGTAAAGACTCCACTTGTTGTTGTGCTCCGTGTGTACGGCTTTCAACGGAATGGGCGCGATACCCGCTTTTTTGTACGCCGCAAGGAACACGTCCAGCATCTCACCCGCAAAGCCGGAGAAAATCAGCACCTCCGGCAGCTTGTAGCCTGCCGGGGCTTTCTGCACGTTCGCGTTCACTTTCTCGCCGCACAGCGCTGCAACTGCGCGGTCACGGTCGGCGTTCGTCAGCCGTCTTGCCGTCAGGTGCAGCTCTCTGCACAGTGCGGAAAGCTGCTTTTCCTTTGCAGCGTCTTCAACATGGTATAAAACAAGAGCCATACGTTTCTCCTTACTCCTCGCACAGCGGGCGGAACAAGTCGCCGCGGCGCTTCATCATGCGGTAACGGAGGATCATCATAATCAGCACCCCAAAGCGTGCCGCAGATTCGATCACGTTCACCGTGAAGATTGCCGTGTCGTTCGCGCCGAGCGCCGTGTAAACCGAAACGCCGAAGAACGGCAGAAGCGAGTTACTCAGCGTCACAAACAGCGTGTAAATGCTGATGATAAGCGCGCGGTTCTTTTTCGGTGTCGCCTGCAAAAGTAGCTGCACCACGCACATGTTCGTCGCACCCTGCGGAATGTTGCCGATGAGCGCCAGAATCATAAAATACGGCATACGCGCGCTTTGCGGCAGCAACGTCATAGAAGCCACCGTAATGGGGCAGAGCAGCAAGCCTGCGCATACGAAAATGATTGTAAAATGCTCGGATTTGCGGCGGCACAGCTTCGAGAAAAAGCCGATGAAGATCATCTGGCAAATGGAACACAAAGCCTGAAAAAAGCTCAGCTGCGCTTCGTTCATACCGGCATATTTTGTCTCCGCTATGTACCAAAGGCTCCAGTCCAGGTGCCACGAAAGGTAAAACAGCATGATGCAGATGAAAAAGCCGCGGAACGGCTTGCTGTGTACCATCTGGTTCAAAGCTTCCGGGAACATTTTCAGTCCCATCTCCTGCTTTTCTTCCGCCTTGCGCGGCGGACAGGGGATGCGGCGCAGCACAAGCGCCTGCAAAAGCATGCATACGCCTGCAATATAAAAGAAAATGCGCAGCACAATGAGCTTTCCCTCGGTGTCCGGCATCAGCGTCATGACATTGCCGCACAAAAGCGGCACCACAATGCCCACAAAGAACAGACACCGGCAGCGGAACGTGAACACGCTGTTGCGCAGGTCCGGCTCCACCGCGTCACCGAAGAATGTCTGCCACTGCGCGTTATACAGCGCAATGCCGCCCACCGTCATGCCGAGAAACACAAAAAATGCCGTCATGCGGTGCTCGCCGAACAGCGGCACAGAGCCGTAAGCAAAATACGCCGCGCTCAAAAACAGCGCCAGTACAAACGGCACCGTGCGGCTCGTCTTCGTACGGTTCGCAAGGAATCCCACCGGAATCATACATATGCCCGCCACCATGTTCGGCACCATCTGCACAAGGCCGATCTGCGTGTCCGTCGCGCCAAGATTCGTCGCATACAAATTGTTCGCCAGCGTGTAAAGCGAAACGGCATACTGCAATAAAAAGCCCTCAATGCCGAAAAGGCACAGCATGCGCAGTTTCGGATCAGACTGCAGCGATTTGACCGGATGAAATGTAAATTTACCCATAGATGTTCTCCTCTGAGAAAAATAAGCGGCGCACCGAATACACGCGCCCTATCCATTATAAACGAAAACCGGGCAAAGACAAGCCTTACCCGGAATTTTCATCGTTTTATTTTTTGTAGACGCATTTGCCGCCCAAATACGTCGCCTCGGCTTCAATACGGTGCAGCATGTTGGCGTCCGCCTTAAACGGATCTTCGGAAAGCACCACAAAGTCCGCAAGCTGTCCGTTTGCAATCTCGCCCTTTTTGCCTTCCTCAAATGACGCCACCGCGCCGCTTTTTGTAAACGAGTCGATGGCCTCCCGTACCGTCAGCGCTTCCTCCGGGCGATACGGTGCGTCCGTCGAGCCAATGCTTCGCCGCGTCACCGCGCACTCCATGCCGCGCATCACGTTCGGCTCCTCTACCGGCGCGTCCGAGCCGTTCGAGAACGGAATGCACTCGTTCAGAAGCGTCTTAGCCGGGTAACTCGTGCTCGCCAATTCATCGCCCACACGCTCGCGCACAATGTGCGTGTCGTAGTCGAGGAAGATCGACTGCAAATTCACGCGCAGCTTTAATTTCTTCATGCGCTCAATCTGGTCACGCCGCACAATCTGGCAGTGCACGATGCCATGTCGGTGGTCGTCGCGAGGGTGCTCATGAAGTGCCTTTTCGTAAGCGTCCAATACGTTGTCGAGCGCCCCGTCGCCGATGGCGTGTACCGCAACGGAAAGTCCCTTTTCGTTCGCAAGCGAGATAAGCCCGTTCAATTCCGCATTCGTGTATAGCGGAATGCCGCGTGCGTTCTCATCGTCTGCATACGGGCGGCTTAAACAAGCTGTGCGTGCGCCGAGCGACCCGTCCGAGATGATCTTCAGCGGTCCCGCGCGGAACATATCGTCTTCAAAATACGCATCTCCGCTTTCTATATAAGCAGAAAGCGCCTCTACGTTCGTAAACTGTGCCTGCTCATTCACGCGCACCGTCATCAGCCCCGGCGTTCTCAAAAGCTTCTGCACCGTCTTGTACGGCACACCGGGGAACGTCTCGTAGTCGTCGCTTTGGCAAGAGGTGATGCCGTAACGGTTCAGCCGCTTGCAGGAGGCACGCAGCATTGCACACAGCTGCGCCTCATCCGGCTCCGGAATGCCCGCGTACACCACCGCTACGGCGTTTTCAAAAAATTGCCCGTTCGGCTCGCCGTTTTCATCTAAAGCAAAGCTGCCGCCCGCCACCTGCGGCGTGTCCTTCGTAATGCCCAACACTTCCAGCGCCTTCGAGTTCACTACGCAGATGTGTCCGCACGCCCGCGTAATGCAGATCGGGTGTTCGGTAGAGACAGAATCCAAATCCCACCGTGTCGGAAAGCGGCGCTCGTCTGCAAAATAATCGTGGTTAAAGCCGCGCCCCTGCACCCATGTGCCGGGTGTTACGCCCGTTTCCTTTATATAGGTGCGCAGACAGTCGAGCATCTCCTTTAAAGACGTCGTGTGCGCGCCGAGGTTCGCCATTGTCAGCACATTGCCGAGGTTCAGCACATGCATGTGTGAGTCATTAAACCCCGCGCAGACGAATTTTCCGCCTAAATCGACTACTTCATCTGCCGTGGCTTTATCCGTTTCGCCCACAAAGCAGAATTTCCCGTTTTCCACCGCAAAATCCGTCACAAAGCCGTTTCCCGTGTAAACCGTGCCGTTTTTATAAACCGTCCGCATATTGTCTCCCCGTTTCCATCTGTTTTCTCCAGTATAAAGCAAGGGGAAAGCCCCTGTCAAGCTGAAAAAGCCTGGCTTTTCCCGCGCGCCGTTCCATCTTGTCTTTATTCGTAAAGAGAAAAATAGCGCACGGCATAATGAAATTCCATACGGCTTACTAAAATATCAAAAGTGAAATAGTAGATATGTCAATATAACATTTTACAATTCGATTTAATGTGCGTATAATACAGATGCTTCCAAATACAGTTTACAAAAAAGTAACAGGATATTTGGTCAATGTCAACAAAAACGTGTGTTCTTGTGACCGTGTCTTGTTGCTGCTGTTCACAGCGGCGAAAGATGCGGTCGTGTGCCCTTTTGGGGCGCAGCGCTGAAGGGGGAATTTTTTGCCCGGTGATATTGAAATGGAAGGTAAAATTTTGAGAAAGAAAGGGAAAAACAATGAAAGCAAAGAAAACAAAGCTGGCTTTGTGGATCTGTGCTATTGTGGTGCTGCTCGTCGCAAGCATTCTGGTTCCTTCGGTGCAGAAGACCGAAACGATTCAGGTGACCATGCGTGACGCGGTTCTGCATGAGACGAACAAAATCAGCCTCTTCGGCATCAAAGATGTCAACCCGGCGCTGATCTCCGCCATGGTGGTCTCGGGCATCTTGCTGGTGTTTGCGGTCATCGTGCGCATTTTCGTCATTCCGCGCTTTAAGATGGTGCCCGGAAAGTTCCAGATGCTCCTTGAGCAGGCGGTAGACCTGTTCGACGGCATGGCTAAGTCCAACAGCCCGGGGCGCAGCGGCTTCCTCGGTGCGTACATCTTCACGGCCGGCGCGTACATTTTCATCGGCACGCTCTTTGAGCTCTTCGGCATCCAGGCCATCACAACGGAGGGCACGCCCATCACGCTTCCGGCGCCGCTGTCCGATGTCAACGCCGCCATCGCCATGGGCTGCTTCTCGTACCTCGTCATTCTGGGCGGCGGTATCGCGTATAACGGCTTCAAAGGCGTGGGCAGCACTTTAAAGGAGTTCTCGCTGCCCATTTCCATGAGCTTCCGTCTGTTCGGCGCGCTTTTAAGCGGCCTGCTCGTTACGGAGCTTGTGTATTATTATGTAAATCTGAGCTTTGTGCTGCCGGTCATCGTGGGCGTTATGTTCACGCTGCTGCACGCGCTCATTCAGGCATATGTTTTGACGATGCTCGTCGCGCTCTATTTCGGCGAGGTTTCCGAGAAGCAGGAACCGAAAAAGAAAAAAGTAAAAGCAGAAGCTGAAAATTAACCTACGGAGGGAAAATATCATGAACGCAAAACAGAGAAAGTTAAAGAAGCTTGCCATCATTCTGCTGGCAGTCATCGCCATCCTCGCCATCTCCATTCCGGTATTCGCCGCAACAAACGGTGATGCCGCAACCACCACGGCAACAGCCGAAACCGCAGTAGAAGCTGCAGCCACCACCGCAGACAGCGCAACTGGCCTTAAGGCACTTGCTTCCGCTATTGCAGTCGGTATTGCAGCCGCCGGCGGTGCAGTCGGTATGGGCCTCTCCGCAGGTAAGGCTGTTGAGGGCATCGCACGTCAGCCGGAGGCTGAAAGCAAGATCCGTACCACCCTCATGCTCGGCCTCGTCTTTATCGAGACGGCTATCATTTATGCCCTACTCGTTGTTATCCTCATCATCTTCGTCCTATAAAGGAGAGTGCAGATCGTGAACATCCCACTGAATATTGATTGGCAGCAGATTTTGCTGCATGTACTGAATTTCGTCATTTTGTTCGGCGGCCTGTATTTCCTTTTGTACAAGCCGGTCAAGAACTTCATGGCAAAGCGCGAAGCGCATTATGCCGAAATGGCACAGAAGGCCCAAAGTGAACTCGATTCCGCCGAAAAGATCAAGGCGGATTATCAGGAGCAGCTCAAGTCCGTTGAGGGCGAGATCAGCGCAAAGAGAACCGAAGCGCAAAAAGAGCTCGACCGCAGCGTACAGCAGCAGCTTTCCGATGCCCATGCACAGGCGGATAAGATCGTCGCCGATGCGCAGAAGGATGCCGCCCGTGTACATGATAAGATGATCGCAGACGCACAGAAGGAGCTTACCGAGCTCGCTATGGAAGCGACCAAGAAGCTTGTTTATAAAGATGGCGATCCGTATGACGCGTTCCTCGATCAGGCAGAGAGGGGAGAGCCGAATGCGTAATGCAGATGAAAAGGCTGTAGCCGTTCTCCGCGGCAGCCGCCGCCCGGATGCCGAACAGGAAAAGCGCTTTGCGGAATTCCTGCTGCGTACCTATGGCTGTGAGATTCCGCTCACCTTTGAAGAAGATAAAATGCTGAACGGCTTCACGCTTACCGTCGGCACCGATGTGTACGATTGGAGCCTCAAAAGCCGTCTGCGCCAGTTTGAAGAAAAGCTAAAGGCGTTAAAGTCCGGCAGCGATTCCGTTATCCCGCTGATGAAGGAAGCCGTTGAAGATTTTACCCCGTCCGCAGAAGCGGAAGAGACCGGTACGGTTCTCACCGTTGGCGATGAGATCGCCGTTGTCAGTGGCCTTGAGCATGCCGCCTACGGCGAGATTCTCCTGTTCTCCTCCGGCGTTAAGGGCATGGTGCAGGACCTGCGCCGCAATGAGATCGGCTGCGTCCTCTTTGGCGACGATGCCGAGATCACCGAGGGCAGCCTTGTGCGCAGAAGCGGCAAGACCGCCGGTATCCCGGTCGGCGACGGCTTCCTCGGCCGTGTTGTCGATGCACTCGGCACGCCGATCGACGGCAAGGGTGACATCAGCGCCGAGGGCTACCGCCCCATCGAGTGCCCCGCACCGGGCATCATCGACCGCCAGCCGGTCAACGCGCCTATGGAAACCGGCCTTCTCGCCATCGATTCCATGTTCCCGATTGGCCGCGGCCAGCGTGAGCTTATCATCGGCGACCGCCAGACCGGTAAAACCGCCGTCGCGCTCGATACCATTTTGAACCAGAAGGGCAAGAACGTCGTTTGCATCTATGTCGCCATCGGTCAGAAGTCCAGCTCCGTTGCACAGCTTGTGGAGACCTTAAAGCGCCGCGGCGCCATGGATTACACCATCGTCGTCAACGCATCTGCCAGTGACCCGGCTTCCTTGCAATACATCGCACCGTATGCCGGCTGCGCACTCGGCGAGCACTTCATGTATCAGGGCAGAGATGTCCTCATCGTGTACGATGACCTTTCAAAGCACGCCATTGCGTATCGTGCACTGAGCCTGCTTTTGGAGCGTTCTCCGGGTCGTGAAGCGTATCCGGGTGACGTTTTCTACCTGCATTCCCGTTTGTTGGAGCGTTCCGCGCATCTTTCCGATGCACTCGGCGGCGGCAGCATGACGGCATTGCCGATTGTTGAAACGCAGGCGGGCGACGTTTCCGCTTACATCCCGACGAACATCATTTCCATCACAGACGGTCAGATCTTCCTTGAGAGCGACCTGTTCTTCTCCGGCCAGCGTCCGGCAGTCAACGTCGGTCTTTCGGTTTCCCGTGTCGGCGGCGACGCCCAGACCAAGGCCATGAAGAAGGCAGCCGGCGGCATCCGACTGGATCTCGCCCAGTACCGCGAAATGGAAGTCTTCACCCAGTTCTCCAGCGACCTCGATGAGACCACCAAGCGCCAGCTCACCTACGGCCAGAGCCTCATGCGTCTGCTGCGTCAGCCGCAGTACCATCCGATGAGCCAGCACGACCAGGTCATCACGCTCGTCTCCGCCCTGCACCACGTCATGCAGGATGTCCCGCTTGACGATATGGGCCGTTTCCACACGGAGCTCATCAAGTACGCCGAGCAGAACATGAACGATGTCTGCCGCCGCGTAGACACCACCGGTCAGCTTTCCGACCCCGACCGCGAAGAGATCCTGAAGACCGCAAAGGAATTCCTCGAAAAGTACAAGGCGGAAAACCCGCAGAACGCGTAAGCGCTCAGAAAGGCGGTTTTCGCTATGGCTAATACAAAAGAGATCAAAACCAGAATCGAAAGCGTTAAGGATACGCGTAAGATCACAAACGCCATGTACCTTATCGCTTCCACAAAGTTGCGTAAAGCACGCAACGATTTGGACCGCACGCGCCCGTATTTCGAGGCGCTGCGCACGGAGATCAAGCGTATCTTCCGTACCCAGAACGACGTGGACAGCCGCTATTTCTATCCCCCCGAGGGCGAGCCGCCGCTTGAGGGCACCTACGCGTGCCTCGTCATCACGGCGGATAAGGGCCTCGCGGGCGCATACAACCAGAACGTCATCAAGGAAGCCATGCATATGCTCGACGAGCACCCTGATACAAAGCTCTACGTTGTAGGCGAATACGGCCGCCACTTCTTTACGCAGCACAACATCCCCATGGAGCACAGCTTCCTCTATACGGCACAGAACCCGACGATGCAGCGCGCAAGAGAGATCTGCGGCATCCTGCTCGAGGGCTACGACCGCGGGGATTTCCAGAAAATTTTCGTTATTTATACCGATATGGAGAACAGCCTCACATCCGCTGCACACTGCACGCGTCTGCTGCCGTTCCACCGCGCCTACTTCCAGACGGATACGGTGGAAAAAGCGGTCACCACGCCGTTCGAGTTCGTGCCCTCCGTGCAGGCAGTTCTCAACAACATCATGCAAAGCTACGTTTCGGGCTTCATTTACAGCGCCCTCATCGATAGCTTCTGCAGCGAGCAGAATGCCCGCATGACGGCGATGGATTCCGCCAACAGCAACGCGGAAAAGCTCCTCGCAGAGCTTTCCCTGCAATATAACCGCGTGCGTCAGGCCGCCATCACGCAGGAGATCACAGAGGTCTCCGCCGGTGCGAAGGCACAGCGTCAAAAACACAGGAAGGAAGCGTGAACAACGTGAATACAGGTATGATCGTACAGATCTCCGGCCCGGTTATCGACGTACAGTTCGAGTCCGGAGTTCTGCCGAAAATCAGAGAAGCCCTTTCGCTTACCGTGGACGGACGGCGGTATGTGATGGAGGTTGCCCAGCATGTGGGCGACAACACGGTCCGCTGCGTCATGCTTTCCGGCAGTGAGGGCCTTTCCCGCGGCATGCAGGTCGAGGCTCCGGGCAAAACCATCGAAGTGCCGGTGGGCGAAAACACGCTCGGCCGCATGTTCAACGTGCTCGGCGATCCCATCGACGGCGGCGAAGCCGTCCCCGCAAGCGAGCCGCACAAGAGCATTTACAGAAAAGCCCCGTCGTTTGACGAGCAGAACCCGGCCGTCGAAATTCTCGAGACCGGCATCAAGGTCATCGACCTTCTCGAGCCGTACCCGAAGGGCGGCAAGATCGGTCTGTTCGGCGGCGCAGGTGTCGGCAAAACTGTCCTCATTCAGGAGCTCATCCACAACGTCGCCATGGAGCACGGCGGTTACTCCGTGTTCACCGGCGTCGGCGAGCGCAGCCGTGAGGGCAACGACCTCTGGCGTGAAATGCGTGAAAGCGGCGTCGGCGATAAAACTGCGCTTGTCTTCGGCCAGATGAACGAGTCCCCGGGCGTGCGTATGCGTGTCGCCCTCTCCGGCCTCACCATGGCAGAGCATTTCCGTGACGAAGAGCACAAGGACGTTCTGCTCTTTATCGATAACATCTTCCGTTTCGTGCAGGCCGGCAGTGAGGTTTCCACGCTTCTCGGCCGTATGCCTTCCGCCGTCGGTTATCAGCCGACCCTCGCAAACGAAATGGGCGAGCTGCAGGAGCGCATCACCTCCACAAAAGACGGCTCCGTCACCTCGGTTCAGGCCGTTTACGTGCCTGCCGATGACCTTACCGACCCGGCCCCGGCCACAACGTTCGCTCACCTCGACGCCACGACCGTTTTAAGCCGTAAGATCGCCGAGCAGGGCATTTACCCCGCCGTCGATCCGCTGGAGTCCACCTCCCGTATTCTCGAAGCCGACGTCGTCGGCGAGGAGCACTACCGCATCGCGCGTGAAGTGCAGGAGACCCTCCAGAAGTACAGCGAGCTGCAGGACATCATCGCCATCCTCGGTATGGATGAATTAAGCGACGAAGACCAGCTCACCGTGCAGCGCGCCAGAAAGATCCAGCGTTTCCTCTCGCAGCCGATGCACGTCGCAGAAAAGTTTTCCAGCGTGCCGGGCGTTTACGTCCCGCTCAAAGAGACGCTGCGCGGCTTCAAGGCCATCGTAGACGGCGAAATGGATCAGTACCCCGAGGCGGCGTTCTATAACGTCGGCACCTTGGAGGATGTCATCGCGAAAGCGAAGCAGTTAGAGGCGGAGGCGATCTGATGCGTACATTTCAGATGCACCTGCTTGAAGCTGATAAGGTCTTTTTCGAGGGCGAGTGCGAGTCGCTCGTCGTGCCCACAACGGTCGGCCAGTACGGCATTCTGGCGGGTCACAGCAATATGATCTCCGCCGTCGTGCCGGGTGTGCTCTCCTACCGCGCACCGGGTAAGGACTGGCGCACCGCCGCCGTTTCCGAGGGCATGGTCAAGGTCGAGGGCAACGATGTCCTCGTGCTCGTAGACTCCGCCGAGTACCCGGAAGAGATCGATGCCAAACGTGCACAGCGCGCCGCCGATGAGGCGAAGGAGGCCATCCTCCAAAAGCGCAGCGTGCGCGAATACCGCACCGCGCAGGCGAACCTCGCCCGCGCCATCAACCGCCTGCGCGTCAAGAAAAACGCGAGATAAGGCGGCAAAACCACACCGAATTTCCAAATATGCAAAAAGCGTTCCGAGCATTCGGGGCGCTTTTTGCATATTTCACACAAAGGGTTTGCTTTTTTCATGAACTTTCGAAATTTCGCAAAAACTGCGGTACAAAACGGCGGAATGTGCTATAATGAACGCGAATACCGGTGGAAAAGTACGCCGGAAAGTTGTATTGAAATTCAGTTTAAAGGAGTCAAAAGCATGATTAAAGTCGGTTTTATCGATTACTATTTAGACGAGTGGCACGCCAATAACTACGTTCACATGCTGCACGATTACTCAAACGGCGAGGTAGAAGCCGTGTACGCCTGGGCTGAAATCGACAGCCCCGAGGGCGGCCTCACAACGGACGCATGGTGCGAAAAATACGGTCTCACCCGCATGATGACGCAGGAGGAGCTCATCGAAAAGAGTGACGTTCTGCTCGTGCTCGCCCCGCGCGACCCGAAAAAGCACGAAGAACTCGCAAACCTCGCGCTGCGCTCCGGCAAGCGCTGCTATGTGGATAAAACCTTCGCGCCGGATCACTTCGCTGCAAAGCGTATGCTCGATCTTGCCGAACAGAGCGGCACGCCGTGCTGGTCGTCTTCCGCGCTGCGTTTTGCGGAGGAGTATCAGTCAGCGGATAAAACGAACATCAAGGGTGTCAATGCATGGGGTCCGAACGGTTTTGAGGATTACGCCATCCACCAGCTGGAGCCGATCTTCATGATGATGCAGGCTCCCGCGACGGAAGTCATGCACCTGACAAACGACGAGGTGTACACCGGCGTTCTGCGCTTTGCGGACGGCCGCACCGCAACGCTTTCCGGCTATGCAAAGGGCTCGCCGTTCATGATGAACATTGCGCGCTCCACGGAAAATTCCGTACTGGAAATTTGCTCCGATTACTTCCGCCACTTCATTGAGGCGCTCGTCGAGTTCTTCAAAAACGGCACCATCCCTGCCCCGCACAGCGAGACGCTCTCCATCATCAGCGCCTGGGGCGCCCTTATGGAAGCCGAAAAGACCCCCGGCATCTGGGTCAAAGTCCCAAAGGACTGAGTTTGTCGCTCCAAAAGCAGGAGCGGGGATAGAAATAAAGGGTATGTCGAAACAAAAGGCAAGAATTTCCGTTTCCTGTTCGGGGGAGCGTGGGTCAAAACCGAGGTAAAATATGCTTTTACGCGAATACAAACCGGCGGACTGCGCGGAGATGGCGCGGCTGTTTTACGACACCGTGCACACCGTAAATCTGCGGGATTACACGCCCGAGCAGGTGAATGCTTGGGCGACAGAAAAGGTGGATTTAGCCGCATGGGACGCATCGTTCCGCGCGCATAAAACCGTCATTGCGGAGCAGAACGGTGAAATCATCGGCTTCGGCGATTTAGACGTGAAAGCGGGCTACCTCGACCGTCTGTACGTCCACAAAGACCACCAGAACGAGGGCGTCGCAGCCGCAATCTGTGACGCGCTTGAAAGCGTCGCCGAGACAAAAACCGTCACAACGCACGCGTCGTTGACCGCAAAAGGCTTCTTCCAAAAGCGCGGCTATGCGGCCATTAAAGAACAGCAAGTAGAGCGTTACGGCGTCTGGCTCATGAATTTCGTTATGATAAAAACGATATAAAAAAGATAGTCTTTCTAAGCAAAACAAACGCTTTGGAAGACTATCTTTTTCTATGCGTGCGAAAATGTACGTTTATTTCTTCGGTTTCGGCGCGGCGGGGTCGGTGAGTTCGGGGAGCGCGCCGCCGGAGACCGCCCAGAAATATAAACTCGCGATGCTGCAATACGGCGAAAAACGTTTGCGGTACCGCTCGAACCGTGCGCGGTCGATCTCCTTGTGGCGGTAGACCATGCGCATGCCGCGCAAAATGGCGAGGTCGCCGTAGCTGAACACATTCGGGCGCTGCAGGCAGAATAAAAGCAGCATTTCCGCTGTCCACACGCCGATGCCCTTGAGCGCGCTGAGCTCGAGGATGACCTCTTCATCCGGCTTTTCGCCGATGCTGATTAAATCAAATTCGCCCGTATGCACCTTTTTCGCGAAGTCCGTGATGTATTCCGCCTTGCGGAACGAAATGCCGAGCGACTGCAAATTTGCTTCGCCATAGTCCAAAACGTGTTCGGCATCGACCGTGCCGAGGGCGTACTGCACGCGCGCCCAAACGGTTGCCTGCGCCTTTGTGGAAATCTGTTGCCCCACGATGTGGTGTACCACGGCGGAAAAAAGGTCGTCGTCCACGGCGCGCTCAATGTGCCCCACGCGGTCGATGACCGCCGAGAGCTTCTTGTCCTTTTTCCGTAAATAAGCGAGCTCTTTTTCGCCGTACGGAAAGTACTTTACGTCATCCATCAATCGATCTCTCCCGGAGTGCGCGATTTGATCATCGCTTCCAGCTTTTGCAGCTCGGTAATCTCTTGCGGGGTCAGCTTTTCCGGATAGCCGGTCTCGAGCTTTTCGAGCATGGAGCGCATTTTGTAGGCTTCGGCGGGCTGACGCAGAATTTCGCGCTCGCTTTTAATCTGTTCCCGCGCGGCGACTTCGTCGATAATCTGCTGCATGTAGCGGTATAAGTTGCTCCGTTCTGTATAATCGGCGGGCGCGTAGAAATTTAATCGGTTGTCATTATACAGTTTGTATACTTTGGCGCGGTTATTTTTCTCCGGGTCGTATACGCCGACGGAGTAGCCGCCTTTGCTTTTCACGAGCCGCATGCACGGAATGTCCGTGGCGCTGTCGCCGATATAGACGATGTTCTCATACGGAATGCGCAGGTTTTCCTCGGGCATGCTGTCGTTTACGCGCTCGTCGTACTCCTCCAAAAAGCCTTTTGCAATGCGGAAAATGAATTGCGTCTTGTTCGTGTAATTGATGGCCTGCGCGGGCCACTCCGCTACGCCGTCCGTGGTGTAGAGGTAGGAGGAGGCATAAATGCGTTTGAAATTCTTCGCGATGGCGCTGCCCTCGATGATTTCTTTAAGACCCGAAGAAATGATGTAGTGTTCAAGCTCAATGCCGCGCTGCGCAGCATACGCTGTCGTGCGCGCGAACCAATCCGTAACGCCGCGGTACAGCTCCACCTGCGCACCGATGGCCCGAAAATACTCGCGTTTTAAGGATTTTCCGAGAAAGCGTGAATAGCGAACAAGCATGAACATCCACGAAAGGTTGCTTTCCATGCTGTTTTCCCGCGCGAATGCGTCCGTTTCCGCCCAGAATTTGTCTTTATCAATGCCAAAAGACGGGATGAGCGTGAACGTCTGCATGTCGTCCGGGGAAAGTGTTTTGTCAAAATCGTAGCAGATCGCCATGCGCGGCCTGTTCTCCGTCATGCTGCCGCCCCCTTTCTGTATCTCATTATAACTAAAAACGTTTGTTCTGTAAAGAGGTTTTGCGAAAGTTGTCCGCCGATGTCCTATACTGTCCTGCAATGTCCGGTTTTAACGGCAAAAGAACGCCCTCATCCGCCGCTTTTCGCAGCCGATGAAAGCGCTTTTCGAGCTGTTCCGCCGTTTTGATGCCCGGCGCATCTTTGGCTTTATTCGCAGACTGGGGGCATGTCACGTCCAAAAGTCAAGTGTTACGATTTGCGTTCTACCCGCGCCCTCCGGGTGGAGGGCGACTCGCTTCAAAATGCTGGGCGATCACGCCCCAATCATAATTTCTATCCACGCCCTCCGGGTGGAGGGCGACGACGGCAGCGATGCACAGGAAATCGCTTTGCAGCTTGTATTTCTATCCACGCCCTCCGGGTGGAGGGCGACTACGGCGTGGAGACATTGCGCGTGCTACGGCAGGGCATTTCTATCCACGCCCTCCGGGTGGAGGGCGACCTGTGCTTTCTCTGGCGCAACCAAATGCTCTGGGTTATTTCTATCCACGCCCTCCGGGTGGAGGGCGACAGCCGTAACGATGCTGTACGCGCTTGCGGACCAGATATTTCTATCCACGCCCTCCGGGTGGAGGGCGACACATCAGACGGGTCGGCTGGAAGGTGGAGTCGTCATTTCTATCCACGCCCTCCGGGTGGAGGGCGACAAGGACCTGACGGCACCCAGACCCACGAGGACATATTTCTATCCACGCCCTCCGGGTGGAGGGCGACTCCAAAGCATGGTAAGCTGGTTCACAAGCAAGGTTATTTCTATCCACGCCCTCCGGGTGGAGGGCGACGGGCTTGTAAAATCCCCTGTAGATGTATTTCCACGATTTCTATCCACGCCCTCCGGGTGGAGGGCGACGGTATGACCGACAGCTTTGCTTTGAGTGCTTAGGAATTTCTATCCACGCCCTCCGGGTGGAGGGCGACGACGGTCGCGCATACATAGAGCTTTGGTGTGAGTCAATTTCTATCCACGCCCTCCGGGTGGAGGGCGACCCGCAAAGTAGCGTTCCCGCTATTATGCTCAAGCATAATTTCTATCCACGCCCTCCGGGTGGAGGGCGACCGTCGCTTTGCCGGAGATCACGTCCGCTGGGATATATTTCTATCCACGCCCTCCGGGTGGAGGGCGACAAACTCGGTGTGCACCATACCTACAAGATAGCAATTTCTATCCACGCCCTCCGGGTGGAGGGCGACCAAGGCGCACGGCTGCCGAATTGCACAGTCCATATTTCTATCCACGCCCTCCGGGTGGAGGGCGACCGCTGCGGGGCGATGTGCAAGCCCGGCAGCGGCAACGATTTCTATCCACGCCCTCCGGGTGGAGGGCGACGTACAGCATGAGCAAGACGAAATCCGTTGAACTGCTATTTCTATCCACGCCCTCCGGGTGGAGGGCGACAAGGACCTGACGGCACCCAGACCCACGAGGACATATTTCTATCCTGATACGTACCCCAAATTCTGGACACCAACACAAAATTGAATAATCAAAAATTCGACATGGATGTTTCCCTGAA